>CAYTWK010000188.1:0-4426 GCA_964442095.1 uncultured Caulobacteraceae bacterium
TTCCTAATATGAATAATATTCAAAAGGATTGGTTCAAAAACGTTTGCAACAAATATAAAGAGCAAACTGGCAATGAAATATAACTAGGTTATGGAAATGCTTTATCTTCCCAAAAGCTTCATTGGATTGATTTCGCCATCCGATTTGACATAGCCAGGATCATCAGGTTGAGTTAGAGGCTCACCCTTGGCTTGACTTGGGCTAAGAATTGCCGGCGTGTCACTTGATGTAGGTTTAATTGTTCTTGATGGTTGAAGCTTTTCCAATCTTGGATGTAGCAATACACCATTGTCACCATAGCTTGTAACCATTCGCGCCCAATCTTCGTCTTCATAGGCAAAAGCTGAACCATCTGGATCAAGGTCCGACCAATCAGGTTCGCGCGGCGCAACGGCGGCCTTTTGCATGAAATCTTCATAGCCAGCTTTATCGCCAGCATTTAGCGCAATTTGCGCCCGCAGCGCCAATAGCCGCGAGGTCGCCCTTTGTGCAAGTAATTCTTCAATTAACTGAACTGCTTCCGCGCTCTTTTTATTGATTGCAATTTCGGCCCTTAAAATTTTACTCTCGCGATGATTTGGATTTAGTTTGACTAATCCTTCGCTCCATTTCGCAATTTCAGCTTTATCTTTTCCAGCTTTAAGGTCTTTATATGCAAGAGCCAAAGCTGGGTGCGGTTCGCTTTCCCATGCCTGTTCAATTGCGCTCGCGGCGGGCCAATCTTTGCCGGCCATGGAATTTAGCCGCGCCGCCATAACTGCAGCCGGTGCAAACCCAGACGCGAGTTTAGTTGCGCGATTGATATAATCTAATGCGGCAGTTAGGTTTCTATTTCTTTCGGCGCGATGTGCTGCGGCAGTCAATACGACAGCCCTGCGGCGCGCGGCAGTTTTCTTGCCTATTAGGCCACGTTTTTCAGCCTCATCAAGGGCGAGAATAGCGCCCTCCCAATCTGCATTATTTATGCGCTCTTGGAATATTAATTCAACGGGCCAAATCGCCTTTTTTGAAATTTGAAGTGCGGCATCGGCATGCGAAATCGCAGCCGCAAAATTACCGCGCGTTTTTGCAATTTCCGCGAGCCCTTTACGTGCCGCAATTTCAAAGCCCGAAGTCTGGGTTAGTTCGCCCATGAGCTTTTCCGCCGTTGCAATATCATCGGCGGCCAAAGATGTGCGCGCATGTAATAATTTGGCGGCAGGACTATCGGGCAAGAGCGCAAGAGCTTTTTGGCTTTGACGGCGACTTTCTGAAAAATCACCACCCTCAAATGCAGCCAAGGAAAGGCCACAGCTTTCGATGGCTTTTTTGCGATTATTTTCAAGGCTAGCCTTCTTTAATTGGTTTGGTAAAGCCCAAAACCAACCGATAATTCCCCATAAGAGCGATAAAACCAATGTCGCCAATAACAAAACACCGGCGGCAACCGCTGGGCTCGTCGATAGCTCTATTTTACCGCCAGTATATGAAATTTCGCCCGGTTGAATTGCGAGCCACCAAAGGCCAGCGCCCAATGCGATTACAATGGCAAGGATGAATATAAGACGCAAAATTTTCATCGTTTTGCACCCGCAATATTCTGATTTTCAATTGGTGCAGGCACTGGTGCGACTGGCGCTGGCAAAGGCGATGGTGGTGCATTTGCGGCAATTGTTGGTGCGGCCAAGTTTTGCTGCGCTTGCGGGTTCATGCTGCGCTCTATTGCACCCCTTAGGGCGGAAATCCTCGATTCAATTAACAGCCGGTCATTGGCGCTATTAATCCAATCCACTAGTTCTTTTGGTGGGTTTTGAATTAATCTAGCCTCATCGACGGCCGCCGCTAATTCACCGCTATCAAGCTTGGCTTTGGCGCGCGCAATCACGACACTTGGTGCATTAGGATTGGTTTCTTCATTTACCTTGACCTTTATCATCTTGGCAAAGAGGCTGCGAAACCAACCGACAAGGCCTTTTTCTTCTTTAGCTTTGATATCAGTCGCGCTGACAATTGGCATTAGAGCGGTGAATTTTTCGGCCAATAAATTGCGCGTTGGTGCGCCTTTACGCGCCAATGGTTCTAGTGCGGCAACTTCGGGTAAAAATGGCAAAGCCGCCCTCACAGCCTCAAATTCTGGCATGAATGAGCCATTACGATTAGCAGCCTCCGCAAGTGAGATTACGGCAAAGGTTGTTGATGGTGATGGCGTGCGCGAAATCTTAGTTTGAAGATCTTCTACCGTCACTTTCAAAGTTGCAATCTCAGTTTGCAATGCAGCAATAATTGCACCGCCAGTTCCAGTTGGATCAAGCGCCGCTAGTCTTGTTTCTATCGCAGTTAATCGACCTGAAAGCCCAGCCATATCGGCGCGTAAAGGCTCAAGGCTAATCGCGCTTTGTGCGGCGGCAATAGCTGCGGGGGCCGGTGTAGTGTTTTGCAATGCCGGCTGAGTATTTTTATTATCGACATTATTAGCGGTATTTGGGTTTTGAGGCGAATTGGCGCCAGCTGGATTTGGCGCAGCAATATTACTTTGTTCTTCAATTTTGGGGTTAAGTTCGCGCCCCTCCGCATTAATATGGGCTTGGATAGCCGCGATTTCAGCCTTTATTGCTGCAATTTCGGCGATATTTCGCTCGCCTGTGGGCTTTGGTAAAAATGGCGCAATCCTAAGGCCTTGGGCGATATCTGGCCTTGCTTGGATGAATAAGGACAAATATGCGCCGCCAAGCGCCGCAATGCAGCTCATAAAGGTCGCGGTCAAAAGCCCGATACCGCCACGGCGAATTATTTGCGGCTTGGGACTGGCTTCCAAATTCGGCGAAAAATCGCTTTTTGTGTCAGCTTTTGGTTCTATAATTGGTTCAGGGGTTTCGGTGTCTTTTGTCATAGGATTCTTTAATCATTTATTGAGCCAATTGCCAAGCATCTAACAGCATTTGATATAAAATTAAGCCAAAATACCTAGTCAGTCCGAAAAAAGTATATTAAATCGCAGCTATATGTAACCAACGGGTAACAATATAAATAATGGATAGTGAATTTTGCACAAGAATTACGGCGTTAATTGGCTAAAACTATATATTGACGCGCGACTTAAAGCCGATATATCCAAATGATATTAAGCCAGATTTGGGGGATAAAATGATTGAAACACGCGCCGCAGTAGCATGGGAAGCCAAAAAACCTCTTACTATTGAAACCGTAAAATTAGACGGCCCACAGGCCGGCGAGGTTTTAATTGAAATAAAGGCCACCGGAATTTGCCACACCGATGCCTATACGCTTTCGGGCATGGATAGCGAAGGGATCTTCCCATCAATTTTGGGACATGAAGGCGCAGGTATTGTGCGCGAAATTGGTGCGGGCGTTACTTCGGTAAAGGTTGGGGATCATGTTATTCCGCTTTATACGCCCGAGTGCCGCGGCTGTAAGACTTGCCTTAGCCAGCGTTCTAATCTTTGCACCTCAATTCGCGCCACACAGGGTCAAGGAGTGATGCCAGATGGCACGAGCCGTTTTTCATTGGATGGCAAGAAAATCGCGCATTATATGGGCTGTTCAACTTTTTCAAATTATACAGTCTTGCCTGAAATCGCTGTCGCTAAAGTGCGCGACGATGCGCCATTTGACAAAATCTGCTATATTGGCTGCGGCGTTACCACTGGTATTGGCGCGGTGATTTATACCGCCAAAGTCTGGCCGGGCGCGAATATCGTGGTGTTTGGTCTTGGCGGCATTGGCCTAAATGTCCTTCAGGGGGCGCGCATGGTTGGCGCGGACAAAATTATCGGCGTTGATATTAACCCCGCTAAAGTCGAGATGGCGAAAAAATTCGGCATGACGCATTTTATTAATCCCAAAGAAATCGGCAATGATAAAGTAGTGCAGGCAATTGTCGATATTACAGGCGGCGGCGCAGACTTTAGCTTTGATGCAACCGGCAATACCGATGTGATGCGTCAAGCGCTTGAATGCACCCATCGCGGCTGGGGCGAGAGCATTATTATTGGCGTTGCCGAAGCGGGCAAAGAAATTGCGACCCGCCCATTCCAATTAGTAACTGGCCGCGTCTGGAAAGGCACGGCCTTTGGCGGCGCGCGTGGCAGAACCGATGTGCCAAAAATCGTCGATTGGTATATGGAGGGCAAAATCAATATTGATGATTTGATTACCCATAAATTGTCTTTGGATGAAATCAATAAAGGCTTTGATTTAATGCATGAGGGGAAATCAATCCGCGCGGTGGTGGAATTTTAGGAATTCAAATCCCCACCCTCGGCCTTCGGCCTCACTCAGGGATTTGGGGGATTAGGTAAAATAAAATCGAAAAGCGTGGTTTTCGCTTTTATTTTGCATTATTATCCTCCTCCGTTCACGGAGGAGGGGGACCGCACGAAGTGCGGTGGAGGAGGTGGAATGCGAAGCTACACCGATGAGAATTAAT
>CAYTWK010000189.1:0-4150 GCA_964442095.1 uncultured Caulobacteraceae bacterium
AAATGCTTTCGCTTCCGCTTCTAAGCCGCGCGAGAATTGCGCGCCGAGTGGGGTCACATAATGCGTGAAAAATATAATCAAGTTGGGTGCTATTTGGACTATTCATATTAAACCATTTCGTTAAATATCAATCTCTTATTTAACTAATTAGTTTAGTAAGTCAAGTAAGTTTTTTGCGTAATCATGCAGCGCTATATTACAAGCATTATATTCATTTTAAGTGCTTTATGACTGAAATGTAAGAATTGCACCATAGTATTGCCACAAAGATTAGTGCATAATGTTAATGTTAGCCGAATAATTACAATTCTTGCCGCGGCAAGCTTTGTTTTCGGATAAAAGGATTTTGAACAAATTGTATCTCATCTTTGAGAAAGACAGGAGCGATAAATGAAAGACAATTCTAGCCTTAATATTCTAAAACGCCCTATAATGACTGGCGCGGCAGCATTGGCATTAATGGTGGCAGCCTTTGGCGCCGGAAGCGTGTTATCACCGCAAACTCTTACAGCCCAAGCGATTCCTGCTCAGGCGCCGGCTGCGGCCGCTAACCTTCCAGGATTTGCTGATATTGTAGAGCGGGTTGCGCCTGCTGTTGTTGCCATTGAAGTAAAGGGCAAGGCAAAATCTGGCATGGAAGCGCGCGACCTTGAAGCGCTTCCGCCTGAACTACGCCGCTTCTTTGAAGGACGCGCCCAACCAAAGGGCCGCGCTCAGCCAACTCGTAGTGGCGGATCTGGATTTTTCATTTCCGCAAATGGCCATATCGTAACTAATAATCACGTTATCGACGAGGCCGATGAGATAAAAGTAACCCTTAAGGATGGCCGCGAATTAAAAGCGACAGTTGTCGGCACCGATGAGCGCACAGATTTGGCGGTTATCAAAGTTGAAGGCAATAATTACCGCTACGTTCAGTTCGAGCAAAATTCCTCAATTCGTGTTGGCGATTGGGTGGTTGCAATTGGTAATCCATTTGGCCTTGGTGGAACGGCAACTGCGGGCATTGTATCGGCTCTGGGTCGTGAAGGAATTGGCGACAGCAATATAGCCGACTTTATCCAAATTGATGCGCCGATAAATTCTGGCAATTCTGGTGGTCCAACTTTTGATATGCGCGGTAGAGTTATTGGTGTGAATACGGCAATTTTCTCACGGACAGGCGGTAATATCGGCATTGGTTTTGCAATACCTGCACCTATAGCCCAACGCGTCACAAATCAGATTATCAATGCGGGCCGCGTCACCTATGGCTGGCTTGGGGTTTCTATCCAAGACCTAAGCCCTGAAATGGCTGAGAGCTTTGGCCTCGGTAGTGTCAAAGGTGCTTTGGTCGGCGGCGTAACTGATGGCGCGCCGGCCTCTAAAGCAGGCATGCGCCGCGGCGATGTAATCCTAAAAATGAATGGCCAAGATATTCAAGGCGCATCAGATCTAACCCGCCGCATTGGTCAAACCCCAGTTGGTCAAACCATAAGGCTTGATGTTGCAAACGCCGAAGGTCGCAAACGCACAGTTAATGTAACTATTGCCGCGCGTCCAAGCGAAAAAGAATTGGCGCAAAATGATAATAGTGGCGATGAAACAACAACTGCACCTGATGCGGAAATCAAACCAACTGCGCTTGGGATTTCGCTTGCACCCTTAACGCCTGCGGCGCGCACAAAGCTAAAACTTGGCCCAAATGATAAGGGAATGTTGGTGGTCGCCGTAGAGGAAGAAAGCGAAGCTGCGGCACGCGGTCTTAAAAAGGGCGATGCAATCTTGGAAGTTAATGGCCAAGAATTGCAAAGCGCGGCGCAATTTGCCGCTGCCGTTAATTCTGCAAAATCAGCAAATCGCGCCTCTATCGGTCTTTATGTCCAAAGCGGAGATTTCGGACGCGGCGGATATTTGCCACTGCCGATCAAAGAATAATTGCAATCAAACCTTTTTCAAACAGGTGTAAAATGAATGTTTTAATAGTTGAAGATGCCATTGATACGGCAAAATTCATGGCTCGCGCTCTAGAAGAAGCTGGCCACAAAACCCAAATTGCCTATGATGGTGTCGAAGGGGAAGCTTTTGCCCGAACTAATAATTTTGACGTTCTAGTATTCGACAGAATGTTGCCATTAAAAGATGGCATGAGTGTTGTATCGGATTTAAGAAAAGATGGTATCCATACTCCTGTTCTATTCCTTTCCGCTTTGGGCGACGTCGAGCATCGCGTAGAGGGCTTAAAGGCTGGCGGCGATGATTATTTGGCAAAGCCATACGCCAGCAGCGAATTGGTTGCGCGTGTCGAGGCACTTGGCAAACGCGTTGATCCCGATAATCGCACCACGCTACTAAAATTGGGTGAATTAGAGATGGATTTAATCAGCCGTAAAGTAAAACGTGCCGGCCAAAAAATCGATATCCAGCCCCGCGAGTTTCGCCTATTAGAATATTTAATGCGCAATAGCGGCCAAATCGTCACCCGCACAATGCTATTAGAAAAAGTCTGGGACTATCATTTCGACCCCATGACCAATGTAATAGACGTCCATATTTCTCGGCTACGCTCGAAAATTGACAAGGATTTTGATCACCCGATGTTGCATACTATTCGCGGCACAGGTTACCGTCTCGAAGCCTAGGAAAAATTGATTTTTACAGGCTGTGGTCCTCCTCCGTAAGCGGAGGAGGATTTGCACAAAAAGCACAAGCCTCGGTTAGTAGATTGCCTTTATTCTGTTGCAAATTTGCAAGTGTTTTGCCTTGGTGCAAATATTCATAAAGTGGCATAATAAAAACAAATGGCGCACGCACTTATCGACAAAATGAAACTAGGGCTCAAAGAGCTGGAGCGATTTCGCCCTTCGCTTTCATCTTTGACCCGAACTACAACATTTCGCGTTGCCCTAAGTTTTGCAGGTTTCTTCTTACTTTTCGCCTTTCTTTTATTGGGTTATATTTTCGTTATCACAGTTGGTCTTTTGTCTTATGAGGCCGATAAAGGTGCGCGGCGCGAACTGGCGGATTTGGTGCGCATTTGGGATACGCGCGGGGTCAATTATTTGAATATGGCCGTGATCGAGCGCGCCTCTGCCGCTTCGGATTATATTTACGTGCTTATTACGCCGAAAGGTGAGGTCCTATCAGGCAATATTGATGCTGTTCCGATGGATTTATCAAAAATCCGTAGGCCGGCACCAAATGAATTGTTTTCCAATATAGAAATTGCGGCAACCCATTTTGAATATACAAGAGCTGATGCCGAGCACCAAGAGAGATCCGCGCGCGGCGTATTCATGGCCGGCCCCGATGGTTATGGCCTATTTGTTGGCCGCGATTTGGGCCCTGGGGCAGTAATTTCAAAAAAGGTCGTCAATGCAGTTTTAACTGGTTCATTCGCTGTATTGGCTTTCGCAATTGTTGGCGGCTATTTGGCGGCACGCGGCGCGGCGAAAAGAGTTGATGAATTGTCGAAAACCACGCGCGCAGTTATGCTCGGTAATCTAAGTATTCGCGCCCCTGAGCGAACTTATAGAAAGGGTGAGGGCGATGAGTTTGATGCCTTAACCAGTGACTTAAACGCCATGCTCGAGCGAACCGAAAAACTAGTGCAATCCTCGCGGACAATCGGCGATGCAATTGCCCATGATTTGCGCTCACCGCTTACGCGGCTTCGGGCCAGTCTTGAAAATGCACAATTGGAAAATAAATCAATTGATGATTATAAAAATACGCTTGGTGAAACTATTGAAGGGCTAGATAGGGTCACGACTACATTTAATGCCGTTCTTCGTTTATCGCGCCTTGAGGCGGGCCAAGGCGCGAATTTTACCCTAACTGACCTAAGTGAAATGCTAAATGAACTGGCCGAGTTTTACGAATTAAGTGTCGAAGATAAAGGATTATTATTCAAAACAAATATTGATAAAAATCTTCGTTTAAAAGTCGATAAATCACTATTGATTCAGGCAATAACCAATTTACTCGATAATGCGATTAAATTTACAGATGCTGGCACCATTGAATTGGTCGGACGAAAAATTAAAAACAATATCGAAATCGCCGTCAAAGATACTGGCATTGGGATTGCTGAAAAGGACCGCGAGGCGGCTTTAAAGCGCTTTGTTCGCCTTGATGGTGCGCGCTCTACCCAAGGAAGTGGTATTGGCCT
>CAYTWK010000189.1:4160-4405 GCA_964442095.1 uncultured Caulobacteraceae bacterium
GATAATTATTGAAGATGGCCTAAAGCACGAAAATGGCATTGGCATTTGCGTAAAATTGCTCTTGCCAATTAATTAGGTGAGATTTGATTAAATGGGGGGGGGCAATCGTGAAATTTGAGATAAAGCCGCTTGGGCAACCCAATAATTCGATAGATTCTGCCCTAAGTGCCGCCATTGAGAATGCGCCCTATTTGGCACGTGCCTATGCACGCTTTGGTTCCATTATTGATGAATTGAAAACCAAA
>CAYTWK010000190.1:0-4395 GCA_964442095.1 uncultured Caulobacteraceae bacterium
AACTTCATAACTCTTTGCGGTGAAAAAATCCCACATTCGAAGGGCCTTTTGGGCCATTCGGACGCCGATGTTGCATGGCATGCACTGGTCGATGCCATTTTAGGCGCTTTGGCCGAAGGCGATATCGGGAGCGCCTTCCCCCCCAGCGATCCACAATGGAAAGGCGCGCCGTCCTCGCTCTTCCTAGAATATGCGGTCAATCGCGTGAAGGCACGCGGCGGCACTATAAACCACCTAGACATCACCATAATCTGTGAAGCGCCAAAAATTGGGCCAGTGCGCGAAAAACTTATTGCAAACACTTGTAGAATCGCCAATCTTGATAGCCAAAGCGTATCTATTAAGGCTACAACCACCGAGGCTATGGGCTTTACTGGGCGCAAAGAAGGAATTGCCGCGCAAGCTATTGCAACCATTAACGTCTGAGGCGCCAATGTTTGATGAAGAATTATTAGAACGAACAAATACCCTAATCGGCAATGCCCGCACCCGAAACTTAAAATTTGCAACCGTTGAAAGCTGCACTGGCGGCCTATTGGGCGGCCTCTTAACCGCCATTCCGGGATCGTCGGACGTCTATGAGCGCGGCTTTGTCACCTATTCAAACCTATCCAAACAAGAGGAAATGGGCGTCTCTTGGGAAACTCTTGATGCACATGGCGCGGTTTCATCGCAAACCGCAATTGCAATGGCCAATGGCTGCGCAAAGCGGGCATCGGCAGATGTTTCGGTTTCCATAACTGGCGTTGCGGGGCCGGCTGGTGGAACCGCCGAAAAGCCCGTCGGATTAGTTTATTTTGGCCTAGCCAAAGACGGCAGTATAACTCGCTCTTTTGAGGCAAATTTTGGTAATATTGGCCGCGAAGCCATTAGACTTGCGGCGGTAAAATACGCAATCGCTTTATTTGAACGCGCCCTTGCGAATTAAATCATACCCAAAAGCCGTAGTTTTAGCGCGAATCCTTTGATAGCGGCATTATATTGCCCATTTCGTGCGGCGCTATCGATTAAATTATTGATTTCCCACAATGTTTGGCGCGCATTTTCGTCAGATTTTTCAAAATAGGCCATTTGAATGGTTTTTATTCGCGCGCGAATGTTATCATTTGCTATCAAGCGCGAGGCATTGGCGCGCGCGCCCTGCTCGCTATAGCCAGCAATTGTATATGCATCGCGCTGCGTCCTACCGCGCGCAACTAATTGGGCAAATGCCTCATGCTTGGGGTTTTCTAATTCATCCATGCAGGGATTATAACATGGGGTGAATGGTGGGGGATAAAGCGAAATTATGCCATATTTATGGTGCGCGTGTCTGTTCTCTTCCCCCTTTAGGGGGAAGTGTCGAGCGCATGCGAGACGAAGGGGGTTATTACCCAAATTGCGTGTACGACCTTATTAACCCCTCACCTAACCTCTCCCCCAAGGGGAGAGGGACTAAGACTGTTTGTTGCGAGATTTTCGCCATTGTTTAAATTGTTCGTTGGTCATTTCGCTTTCCCCCGTCTTTTCTTCCCCTCAACTGGCAATAGGGGTGCGGTTAGTTTTCGGTATTGTTCTAATAAATATTCAACGGGGGCGCGCTCTTTTGGGAATGGTTCTTTGCGATAGGCTTTATCGACTGTTTTATCGAGTGCTTGGTGTGCCTTTAATAATTCGGGCGGCATGGTAAGGGGGTCGTAAAGGTCGGCAAGAGTGGAATTGGGAATTTGGTGCGCGCATCCAAAATCGCTTACGCTTCTGTATCTGGGGCAGAGATTAGATAGTCATTCATTTGGTCTATATATAGCGACCTAATAGAAGTATCGCCCAATAATTTTGCCGCCCAATATTGCTTTGGCGTTAGCCCAATACGCTTCTTAAATTCGCGAATTAAGTGTGACTGGTCAGCGAACAAATTTGGAATATCTTTTTGCCCATCTTGTTCCCATGGTTTAGGGTGGAATTGGCGTATCAGTCGGTCAATTTTCAATGCCATTTGAAATTGTTTTGGCGAAATTCCATAGTTTGCGATAAAAACCCGCCGAAATTGGCGCGCCGATAAATTGAGTTTGCGCGCCAGGGTTTCAACAACTGCAGTATCACTTTCTACGAGTATTTTTTCCACAGCAGAAAAATCATAAATTGGCGGCGAGACAGTTCTCGCAAATGGTCCAAGTAATTTTGTAATCTGTAATTGCCATTGCGCAAAACCTGAAGAACCTTTTGGCAAGCATTTTTCGGCAAAATCTGGGTTCAAGTCAAAAAGCGGGATTACCCGATTAACTATCTTTGACATATCTAAACCTAAGACCTGCATTGCCATAATTGGGGTTATTTGAAACGCAAATACCAAAAGGCGGTTACTACAAAAACCATATGCAGCTTTATATTTTGGTGCCCAAAATGTGATTTTTGGAAGTTTTTCCCACGGCTCATTTTTGCAGTTTTTATACCAATAATCGTCACCTAGCATTATTTGCACCGACATTCTTGGTTCGGGTAAGAGCCGCATCACCTTTGGCAAAACAATTTCATCACGCATTACAATCGCGCTGCAAACGCTAGCAACTGAATTTTCCGATTTGCATGAAATAATCATAAAAACATCAATTGCAGACGTGACCGATTTATTCAATCCTTAAAGATACAAACAATATATTAAACAATGAAACGAGAGCGATATCAAATGAAGAATGTGAAAATAAAATATATACCATTAGTAATAGTTTCCTGCGCACTTTTATATACAACAATAAGCGGAATGGTGACCACTTATGTATTCAATAAGTTTAACATCGAACCTTGGAACTATGGCAAGTCGACAATAGCTGTTTTGAGCGATATTTGCGCAATGTTAATTGCTTGGTTAGCAATCAGTAGAACTGATCTTATTAAAATATTTGATTTGCGAGAATGGATTAAGAAACTTCAAAGAGTTCTGTTATGGGCGGGGTTAATTTTTATTCCCGTCATTCTGGTTTTGTATTTCACCGTTCCAATAGCCAAACATATGAAAACTGAGGATTTAGCCTACCAAGGCATATTTTTTCCAATCACCGAAGAAATTGTTTATCGCGGCTTGGCAATAATAATTCTCATCCGCTTTTGTGGAATTAACAAATACCTTGCATGTATTTACCCCGCCGTTTTCTTTGGGATTGTCCACTTTTGGCAAGGCGATGATTTGGGTTCAATACTAGGTATTGTTGCAATTACCGCTGCTGGCGGGCTTTTATTTGGGTGGCTATTTTTGAAATGGGGCAATAATTTATTTGCGCCCATCTTGCTGCACATAGGAATGAATTTACAATGGTCAATTTTTGATTTGGGAACTAATGCTATTGGCGGAATAAATGGAAATATCGCCCGCCTTTGGTGTGTTGTGGCAGCAATAGGGCTAAGCCTTGTGTTGAGTAGCGCTAAGCGATCAAGCTCCAGCGAAACCTAAAAACTATATATCCGCATACACATGCGTCTCTTCCGCCGCCCCAGGATGGGTCAGTGCGCCGAGATATGCTGGGCCAACAAGCTGCGCATATTTCCAAATCGCGCCGCTATTATAATCGGTTTTGCGCGGTTTCCAATTCTTGCGCCGCTCGGCGAGGATTTCTTCGGAAACCTCGAGGTCAATAGTGCCTTTTTCGGCATCAATTGAAATAATATCGCCATTTTCAATTAATGCGATTGGTCCACCAAGTGCCGCCTCGGGCCCGACATGACCGATACACATGCCGCGCGTTGCGCCACTAAAACGCCCGTCGGTTATAAGGGCGATTTCGCCGCCTGTCCCCTGCCCGTAAAGTGCTGCGGTGGTTGAAAGCATTTCGCGCATTCCTGGGCCGCCTTTTGGCCCTTCATAACGGATTACGAATACTTCACCGAGTTCATATTCTTGATTTGTGACGGCATCAAAACATGCCTGTTCGCCGTCAAAAACTCTTGCGGGGCCGCGAAATTGCAATTTGCTCATGCCCGCAATTTTCACAATTGCACCTTCTGGCGCAAGCGAGCCCCAAAGCCCGACAACACCGCCATTTGGCGTGATTGGGGTTTTAACACTATGGATTACTTTTTGATCTGGGTTCCATGTGACAGCTTCAAGATTTTCGCCCAAAGTTTTGCCGGTGACCGTCATGCAATTGCCATCAATGAGGTCATTATCAAGCAAAGTCTTCAACACCATCGGCATTCCGCCAGCATCACCCATATCCTTTGCAACATATTGGCCACCCGGCTTTAGGTCGACAATCCAAGGCGTAGTCTTAAACGCTTCAGCGACATCTTTAAGGGTAAAAACAATCCCCGCTTCTGCGGCCATAGCAGGAAGATGAAGCGCGCCATTGGTAGAGCCGCCAGTTGCCGCAACCACAATTGCCGCATTAATAAAGGCTTCGCGCGTGCAAATATCGCGGGGGC
>CAYTWK010000191.1:0-3134 GCA_964442095.1 uncultured Caulobacteraceae bacterium
CGAAGTTTTGGATTTATTGGTGCCTTTGGCCAAAGAAGGGGTGACTACCGAACACCTCGATAATGTTGCGCGCGAATATATTCTTGATCATGGCTGGATACCGGCGTGTATTGGCTATCGTGGCTATAAGCATACTCTATGCACTTCAATAAACCATGTCGTTTGTCACGGTATTCCGTCAAATAAAGTTCTTAAGTCTGGCGATATTGTAAATATTGATGTTACCGTTATTGTTGATGGCTGGCATGGTGATACCTCGCGAATGTATGGAATTGGCGATGTTTCGCGCAAAGCAGAGCGCCTGATGGATGTTACTTGGGAAGCCTTCCAGCGTGGCCTAAAGGCTGCAAAACCATATGGCCATTTGGGCGATATTGGCCATGCAATCCAAACCTATGTTGAAAGTGAGCGCTGCTCAGTGGTGCGCGATTTCTGCGGCCACGGCCTTGGTCGCGTATTTCATGATGCGCCAAATGTGGTTCATTACGGTCGCCCTGGCGAAGGCCCCGAACTGCGCCCCGGAATGTTTTTCACGATAGAGCCAATGGTAAATCTGGGCAAATGGCAATCAACTATCCTGCCTGATGGCTGGACGGCGGTCACCAAAGATAGGTCATTGTCTGCGCAGTTCGAACATTCAATTGGTATTACGGAAACTGGCATAGAGATTTTCACCCTAAGCCCCCAAGGTATTCACACGCCGCACAATCCAAACCTTGTGCCGTTTTTGGGATAAATAATGGACAATAACCCAAACCAAGGCCATAGGGAGCGGCTGCGGGAGCGGTTTATAAATGCCGGCGCAACTTCTTTGGCCGATCACGAGCTGTTGGAGCTTTTATTGTTTGGCGTAATTTTGCGCCGTGACGCTAAACCGATTGCCAAGGCGCTCTTGGTGCAGTTTAAATCTATAAATGGTGTCTTGGGTGCCGATTTTGAAGCTTTGAAGAAAGTAGCGGGCGTGGGCGAAAGTGTCGCGGTTCACTTAAAAGCCATCCAATCATTATTACTTCGCGGCGAAAACCAAACTCTACAACGCGCGCCTATTATGGATAATTGGGCATCGCTGCTAGCATATTTGCGGTTGTCTCTAGAAAATGAAAAGCGCGAACAATTTCGGGTTTTATTTCTTGATAAGAAACTTCGCCTCTTGCAGGATGAGAAAATGGGTGATGGAACAATTGATCATGCCCCTGTATATCCGCGCGAAATTGCCCGTCGCGCCTTGGAATTGTCAGCAAGCTCGGTAATCTTGGTGCATAACCACCCATCGGGCGAAGCAAAGCCTTCAAGCCAAGATATCGCCATGACTAGAAAAATAATCATGGCGCTTTCGCAAATTGAAGTGAAAGTGATAGATCATATTATTATTGCGAGCGAAGGCACAACCAGTTTTGCGGCAATGGGTTTGATTTAGATTTATAGACTTCTCGCTAATTGACAAAATAATTTGCGGCGTTAAAAGCGCATCAACTCTCTGGGGAGTAGCCGCGCCAAACAAAAATTGGCGGCCTATGTCAACATACTTAGCCAGCAGGCTATGGCATGGGCGGGAATTTTCTTGGCAAGACCATTGACCACGACGCAGACCATTGGCCGATGGGTGCGCAGTGGTTTAATGCGTTCTCGGCCCAAGGAATCAAAATGGAAGCCCTATTAATATCAACTGGCATCGTCGCACTTGCCGAAATTGGCGATAAGACGCAATTATTGGCATTCATTCTTGCTGCGCGCTTTAAAAAACCAATCCCAATAATATTTGGAATCTTAATCGCCACTCTATTAAACCACGCAATGGCCGGCGCACTTGGCGCATTTATCGTAAAGATTATCAGCCCGATATATTTGCGCTATATTCTTGGGGTCTCATTCATTGCTATGGCGATTTGGATTTTAATTCCCGATAAAATCGAAGATGACGAAAGCCAAATTGCAAGCAGATTTGGCGTCTTTATAACAACCCTTATCGCATTTTTCATGGCCGAAATGGGCGACAAAACTCAAATCGCAACAGTTGCAATGGCGGCGAAATTCAATTCGACAATTCTAGTGGTAGTGGGGACTACATTGGGCATGATGATTGCCAATGTGCCAGCGGTTTATTTGGGTGAGAAGCTTGCGGGCAAAATTCCACTAAAACTTGTGCACGGAATTTGCGCTGCGATTTTTGCTATTCTTGGGGTTTTAACGCTTTTAGGATTGGCCGAAAAATTTGGGCTTTAGGCTATTCTAAAGCCTTTTCAGCTTGCTGTTTTGTCACGAAATCTTTATGGGTTCGCGGATAAGATTTAAGAAAGCAGATATATGATTCCGCGCTACTCCCGCCCCGAAATGGTTTCGATTTGGTCCCAAGAAACCAAGTTTCGCATTTGGTTTGAAATCGAGGCACACGCCACAAACAAGCTTGCGGAACTTGGGGTTGTTCCCAAAGAAGCCGCAATGAATATCTGGGAAAAAGGTTCTACAGCGGTTTTTGATGTCGCCAAGATTGATGCCATAGAAGCCGAAGTAAAGCATGATGTAATCGCTTTTCTTACCCATCTTGGTGAATTTATCGGTGAGGACAGCCGATTCGTTCATCAGGGTCTTACTTCTTCTGATGTGCTTGATACTTGTTTGGCGGTTCAGTTAAATCGCGCGACAGACTTGTTACTAAAGGGTGTTGATAGGCTGCTCGCGGCACTAAAAACTCGCGCCTTGGAGCATAAAAATACCATTCGTATTGGACGCAGTCATGGTATCCATGCCGAGCCGACGACATTTGGCCTTACGCTTGCGCGGTTTTATGCCGAGTTTAGCCGTGCAAAAGAGCGTCTATTAGTGGCGCAAAAAGAAATCGCAACTTGCGCTATTTCGGGCGCGGTTGGCACTTTTGCGCAAATCAACCCAGCCGTCGAAGAATATGTAGCCGAAAAATTAGGATTAAAGCCTGAACCCATTTCAACCCAAGTAATTCCGCGCGATAGGCACGCCGCATATTTCTGCGCCCTTGCGGTTGTGGCCTCGAGCATTGAAAATTTAGCAATTGAAATCCGCCATTGTCAGCGCACGGAGGTTTTGGAGGCCGAGGAGTTTTTCTCCAAAGGCCAAAAGGGATCAAGCGCAATGCCGCATAAGCGCAATCCAGTTTTAAC
>CAYTWK010000191.1:3234-4390 GCA_964442095.1 uncultured Caulobacteraceae bacterium
GTCGCGCAACACCAAATGGTCTATGCCGCATTAAAGGGCAATATGGGCGGTGTGCTTCATGCCTTGGCACTCGAAACAAAGGCAAAGTAATTGTCTATATTAATCGAAACCCCGCGACTAATTTTGCGGCCACCAATTTTGGCGGATTTGCCGCATTTTACCGAAATGCGCGCCGATTTTGAACGCTCTGAACATGCGGGCGGTGGTCTTGATGCGGCGGGTGCATTTTCGCGCTTTTCATCGATTGTAGGTTTTTGGGAATTATACGGTTATAGTATGTTCTCAGTTCTCATCAAAGAAACCGATGAATGGATTGGCACAATCGGCCCCGTAAAAATGTATTCATGGGTCGGCCAAGAGTTTGGCTGGGCGACAATTGCAAGCGCTGCAAATAAAGGTTATGCCTTTGAAGCTGCGCGCGCGGCGCTCGATTGGTGCTTTGCAAACCTCGAGTTTGATGAATATGTGCATACAATTTCATTGGGCAATGATAGTTCGATAAACCTTGCTAAAAAGCTTGGTGCGCGCTTTTGTGGAAATGTAATTTTACCCGCGCCACACGAAGGCAAAACCAATGAATTATGGAAATCATATAAATCTGATTGGAAAAGGCCATGATTAAATCTTCACCTCTTGGTCCGACTATCGAGACCGAACGCTTAATTTTGCGCCCTCCGGTCCTTGAGGATTTTGACGCCTTTGCCGCAATGCATGGCGACACCGAAGTTATGGAATTTTTGGGCGGCGCACAAGAAAAAGCTGCCGCATGGCGCACCTTTAATGCCTATGTTGGCTCTTGGTATCTATATAAATTTGCGATGTTTTGCATGATTGTTAAAGAAACTGGTGAATGGATTGGTCGAACAGGTCCAATTTATCCTCTTGATTGGCCAGAAAAAGAAGTCGGTTGGGGCATTATAAAGAACGCTATGGGAAAGGGCTATGCTAAAGAAGCGGCAATCGCCACAATGGATTATGCTTTTAATGAATTAGGCTGGGAGAAGATGGTGCATTGTATTCACCCCGATAATATTCCATCGCAAAACCTCGCCAAAGCTGTAGGTTCTAAAAATCTCGGCCCAACAAAATTGCCTGCACCCTATGCGCATTTAATAGTTGATGCATGGGGGCAATCGCGCGCCGAATGGCTAGAAAA
>CAYTWK010000192.1:0-4389 GCA_964442095.1 uncultured Caulobacteraceae bacterium
TAAGTTTGGCATTAATTACTTCACCCGTGAGATTTTTGACGGCTTTTACCCAGGCTATGGTGACGGCTGGCCCACTACACATGGCGCAATTGCAATGACCTATGAGCAAGCCTCGGCTCGTGGCCTTTTGGCGCGGGGCAAAGACGGTAGCATTCTAAGCTATGAAGCAAGCGTGCGTAATCATTTTGTTGCAGCCCTAGCGACCATAGAAACCGCGGCCAATGAACGCAAAAGAATATTGGAAAATTTCTATGAATTTAGAAAATCAGCAATCCAAGATGGCCAAAATGGCAATGTGAAATCCTATATTATTAATGCCAAGCCCGACCCCGCCGGCGCTCATAAATTGGCAAAACTCTTGGTGCGCCAAGGAATAGAAGTTGAGCGTGCAACCAGCGGATTTAACGCATGCGGCAGTGAATATATCGCCGGCTCCTATATCGTGCGAACTGCGCAGCCTGCCCAAAGATTGATAAAAAATCTTTTGGAAAAAGAAATACCTTTAGAGCCGAGCTTTGTCGCCAAACAATTAAGCCTTCGCGAGCGCGGCCTAGATGATGAGATTTATGACGTTACGGCTTGGTCTTTGCCGCTTATGTATAACATTGAAACCAAGGGCTGCAATATTGTGCCTAATACCTATAGTGAAGCGCTAAATGAAACCCATAAGCCATATACGCAGCCACCAAAAGCCAATGCACAATATGGGTTTATTATTCCCTCAATGACTTCAAGCCATCCAAAATTTGGCGCTTTGGCACTACGCGAAGGCATTAAATTGAGATCCCTTGAAGAGGCTTTCACCCATAATGGTATTAATTATCCATCAGGTTCATTTGTTGCCATAAAAAGCGAAAATGGCCCAGAACTAGAGGCCAAGGTCAATCGGATTAATGAACAGATTGGCGGGCAAATTATTGGCATAGATAATTCTTGGGTAAGTGCGGGGCCAAACTTTGGTTCGGCAAAGGCTGTCCAACTAAAACTACCACGCATAGCGATGGCATGGGATAGTCCAACGGATCCATATTCAGCGGGCAATCTTCGCTATATTATAGAGCAAAGAATTGGCTTTAATGTTACGCCAATTCGAACTAGCCGAATTCGTTCAAACGGAATTGGCCGCTTTGACGTTTTGATCTTGCCTGACACAGGTGCCGGATATTTAACTACTCTTGGTGAAGATGGCACCAGTAATTTAAAAGCATTCGCCCAAAATGGTGGCACAATAATTGGCGTTGGTTCGGCGCTTCGATATTTAACCACGCCGAGTGTTGATTTGCTTTCAAGCCGCAGAGAAAGCGCAATTAAGAGCGATGATGCCGCCAAGCCCGCGTCAAGCAATGAAGCGGCAAGCGTTATTGAAAACAAACAAGCCCTTATGCGTGCAATAAATACAGAAGGTGGCGAGCCAACCAATATTGATGGCGCAATTCTACAAATCGAAACCACAGAAGATCATTGGCTTAACATTGGCATTAAACCCAAACTTTATACAATGTATCAAGGTTCAGATATTTTTAAGCCATTAAACCGCAATCAAGGAATTAATCCTCTAGTTTATTCTGCTGCGAATGAATTGGTGGCAAGTGGCGTGGTTTGGGAAAACAATAAAAAGCAACTAGCACTAAAACCATTCGCAATGGTGCAACAAAGAGGACGTGGCTTTGTAATTGGAATTAGTGCCGATATTTCATACCGCGCGCATATGGATGGATTAGACGGATTAATCTTTAACTCAATAGTCCAATCGAGCGCACGGGCAAATCCAAACCGCTAAACCTTGAATTTTATTCACTTTATATTCAGCGGGTTTAATGCAAAATAAGAATATGAAAAAACTATCGCTTTTACTTTCTTTAATTGTCCTATCATCTTGCGCCACCGCTACCAATTATGGTGCCGCAGATGATGTTCGTAAATTCGCCCTAGCTCTACAAAGCCGCGATCTAAGAGCAATTGATCAATATACCGATAGGCGTGCCCTTAAAGCCCAAGCAATGGTAATTGCGCGCGAAGTTGCTATCGAGCAGGCATCAAGCAGAATGGGAAATGGCTTCACCGCCCAAGTCGCGGCTGTGGCTGCTGCCGATTTGATTAGTCCTCTGATTGAAACTCTTGCCGATAGAGCCGTTGCGCCAGAAAACCTAGCGCAAATGGCGCGTAGAGCCGGCTTAAACGCATCGAGCCAAATTCCATCAAGGACACAGGCTACATTTGCGCTACAAACTATTGATGCAAACCGCGTTTGCGCACCGGATCCACAAACCAAAAGATGCCTATTAATATTTGCAAAATATCCAAATAATTGGAAATTGATTGGTTTTGACGAGGCTATTTTAAAAGAGAGAATGAAAATCAAATAAAACCGCGCAATCCAGAATTGGCTGCGCGGCTTTTTTGAACAGTTTGTCTAAATTATGCGGCGCGAACTTTGGCCAAGAAATTATTGGTTTCTTCTTCAAGTTTTGCGGCCTGCATAGAAAGCTCGGAGCTTGCTGACAATACCTGGCTGGCAGCGACCCCGGTCTCTGATGCGGTTTCGGTAACCTTTATAACGTCTTGGGTTACAGATTGCGAAGCGCTTGCGACCTCTTGAATTGCTCGCGCGATTTCACTTGTGACCGCCGCTTGACTATCAACAGCCGATCCGATTTCGCCCGAAATCCCAGATATGCGGCCGATAACAGTTGTAATGCGGTGCATTGCATTACTGGCGCTATTAACAACATTCTGAATGCTTTCAATCTGGTTACCAATCTCATCAGTAGCACCAGCAGTTTGATTGGCAAGGTTTTTAACTTCTTGAGCAACTACAGCAAAGCCAGCACCTGCTGCACCGGCACGGGCGGCCTCTATAGTTGCGTTAAGCGCCAATAGATTGGTTTGTTCAGCTATGCCGCGAATTAGAGAAACAACTTCGGTAACCGAATGGGCGGCATCCACCAGCTCACTTACGGCCCTCTGTGCCTCATCACTAATTGCGACCGCTTCATTCGCTATATGCGCTGATTCGGTTGATGAGGTTTGAATCTGGCTGGTTGCCGCAGACAATTCAGTTGCCGAACTTGCCGCCGTATTTGCATTAACAGTTGATTCTTCCGCAGCAGCAGCAACCGAAGATGCCATCATATTTGTTCTATCAGCGGCAGCGGTCATTGCTTGGGCGGTTGCATTTAATTCAGCAGATGCCGCACTAACGGCGCGAAGCATATCACCGGCTACGCGTTCAAAATTAGTTGTTGCTTCACTAATAATTTCACCACGCCTAATTTGTTTTGCAGCCTCTTCTTTTGATAGGCCCTCAAGGCGAATGCGCTCAATTGCATTATCTTTAAAGACCTGAACCGCTTTGGCCATTTCACCCAATTCATCACCCCTATCGGAACCAGGAATTTCAGCATCGGTATTTCCACCCGCTAGAATTCCCATTGAATTGGTCAAATCGGCAATTGGCTTGGTTAAAGTACGCGCGAACCACAAACCAATAGCAACAGCTGCGGCGGCAACCAATAGAGCAACCAAACCTACCTGAAGCGCCAATTTATTCATGGGAGCATTAACTTCGGCTGCAGTAATATCAGAAACAATGGCATATTTTGCACCCATTGCACTAACCGGCGTATACGCAACATATGCTTGCTGCCCTTGAGCATTCTGACCTTTTTCAGCGCCAGTCTCACCATTTAACGCTGCTTCGGCTTGATGGGTTTCAAGCTTGCGCTTCAACATAGTTCCCGATTTATCAATCGGCGAATTATTACGCGCTAATTTATCAGCGCCAATTAAAGTATTTTCGCCTGTCTTTCCATTTACCGCAGTTGGTGCCATTGAGGCATCGAGTTTGCCGATTGAAAGCTGCACAGCGACCACGCCCTTTATTTTGCCATCAGCACCCTTGATTGGTGCGGCAACAAAGCCGGCAGGAATATCGTTTGATGGCGCATAAGGCTTAAAGTCTTCTAGGATAGGTTTGGCATCAGGTGAACCCGCAAGAACTTTGCGAACTAATGTGCCAAGACCAGATTCTTTCCAGCGGCCATTTGCCAATTGAGTTGCAAAATCAAGCTCTTTATAGACCGTATAAACGTTGCGACCAGATGCGTCGAACAAAAATACGTCGTAAAAATCATTTGTTCTTAGAAGGGTTCTAAACCATGGATGAAGCGCCGTATGTGTTGCGTCATAATTTGTTGTGGTTGCAGCAGAAGTCATTTTTTCTTTTTGACCTGCTGGGTTTGGATTATCATCAATATAGGTCTTTTGCAAAATGGCCTCGGCATCTGGGCCCAACTCATAATATGATGTAGAAAATCTATCCAAAGCGTTTGAGATTTGCTGACTTGAAGCAAGCTCTGTAACTTGCTTTTCAGTGTCCCCGAAAAAGCC
>CAYTWK010000193.1:0-4374 GCA_964442095.1 uncultured Caulobacteraceae bacterium
GTTTCATTTACGTGATGGTGCATCGCCAACTTTGATTCGCGATGCAGATGATCCAAATTCGCTATTCGTTTTGATGCCACTTCGTGTTTAGGCGCAAAACCAACTGAATTTTGGTATTTTATTGTGGGCGTTTTAAAATGGCAGAGCCAAACTACGAATTAGTTGGAATTCGCCGTCTTATCCTCACAGAGTTTCGCAATCATCAGCGCCTCGATTTATCGCTAAATGCACCAGCAATCGTGCTATACGGCGCGAATGGCGCGGGTAAAACCAATATTTTAGAAGCAATTACTGTTCTCGGGCCCGGGCGCAATATGCGCAGCACTGAATTTGCTGATATGATTAGAAAAGGCGGGCCAAACAATGGATTTGCAATTTCGGCAAGCCTTGGTAGCGGGGAGCACGAAAGGCGCATTGGAGTCGGCCTTGATACATCCGGTGAAAATATTCGTAAAATTACGAGGCTCGACGGGCGCGATGTAAGCGCCAAAGACCTACTAGAGACACTAAGGATTATTTGGGCAACACCCACAATGGATAGAATTTTTGCTGGTGCACAGGGCGAGAGACGAAAATTCCTAGATAGAATTGTCACTTCTTTTATGCCCGAGATTTCGGCAATTGCATCGAATTATGAAAAGGCCATAAAGGAGCGCCAGAAAATCCTTGAAAGTGATCTTTGGGATCCAATATGGCTAAATGCGCTCGAGGAGCAAGCGGCCTTAGCTGGCGTAGCACTCGCTAGCGCGCGCTTGGAGGCTATCGATTCGCTGCAGTCCGAAATCGAGGCGCGGCCGGACGGGCCATTTCCAAAATCACAATTGGTTTTAGATGGCATATTGGAAAACAGCCTTCGAGAGAATAAATCAATTAGCGACATTGAAATTGGATTTGCACGCGAACTGCGCAATTCGCGCGACTATGATAAAGCCGCTGGTCGCGCGACAAAGGGACCACATCGAACCAATTTAAGCGCGATTCACCTAGGCAATGGCATGCCGGCCGAAACCTGTTCAACTGGAGAGCAAAAGGCGCTATTATTTGGTCTTATCCTAGCCCAAGCGCGATGCGTTTCCGCAGGCATTCAAAATCAGCAAACTCATGGATTTGAAAGGCCAATGCCGATAATTCTCCTTGATGAAGCCAATGCGCATTTTGACGCTGCAAGACGTGAAGGTTTAGCACAAGAATTGCTTTCAATTCGGGCGCAATCATGGCTAAGTGGAACCGATAAATCACTATTTGAAAATCTTGGAGAATCTGCCGAATATTATGCAATTAATGCAGGCGAAGCGATAAAATCTTAAGGCCCAAGAATATAATAATTGACCAGAAAACGAAAACAAAATCATGAGCGAAAACGAAGAAATTAAAGATAATGAAATGGCCGAATATGGTGCGGATTCAATTAAAGTCCTTAAGGGCCTTGATGCGGTTCGCAAACGCCCCGGAATGTATATCGGCGACACAGACGATGGTTCGGGCCTGCATCATATGGTCTATGAAGTTGTTGATAATGCGATTGATGAAACTTTGGCCGGACACGCGACCAATTGCAAAGTTATTCTCTTTGCCGATGGTTCTTGCCAAGTCGAAGATGATGGGCGCGGCATTCCAACCGACATCCACAAGGAAGAAGGCATTTCCGCCGCAGAAGTAATTATGACGCAATTGCACGCCGGCGGTAAGTTTGACCAAAACTCCTATAAGGTTTCCGGCGGTTTACATGGTGTAGGCGTTTCGGTTGTAAACGCACTTTCTGTGCGCCTAGACCTTACAATCTGGCGCGATGATAAAGAACATTTCATTAGCTTTAAACATGGCGAAAGTGTTGCCCCGCTGAAAGTGACCGCGGAAAATGTTGGTCGGCGCGGAACTGCGGTAAGATTTTGGCCAAGCGCCGAGACTTTTACAATGGTCGAATTTGACCGCAAAACTCTTATTCACCGCTTGCGAGAATTGGCATTTTTAAACTCTGGCGTTACTATCAATTTCAAGGATTTACGCGGCGCCGAACCATTCGAAGAAGTATTGCATTATGATGGCGGGGTTGCGGCGTTTGTGCAGCATATTGACCGTGATAGATCACCTCTAATTGACGAGCCAATAACTATTCGCGGCGAAAAGGACGGCATTGGTGTCGAGGTTAGCTTGCAATGGTCCAAAGATCACTACCACGAAACTACGCTTTGTTTTACTAATAATATTCCGCAGCGTGATGGCGGAACCCACCTCACCGGTTTTCGCGGTGCTTTGACTCGCGCGATTTCCAATTATTTTGACAAATCAGGCGCATCAAAAAAAGAAAAAATCAAACTAACTGGCGATGATGCCCGTGAAGGCCTAACTTGCATACTTTCGGTCAAAGTTCCTGACCCAAAATTTTCGAGCCAAACTAAAGACAAGCTTGTTTCATCCGAAGTGCGCCCAGTGGTCGAAAGCCTAATTGGTGAAGCACTGAATGATTGGTTCGAAGAAAACCCGCAGCCCGCCAAAGCAATTATCCAAAAAATAATTGATGCCGCGATTGTGCGCGAAACCGTAGGAAAAATCCGTGATAAAGAACGCGGCAAAAACGCGCTTGATATCTCTAGCTTGCCTGGGAAGCTTGCCGATTGTCAAGAAAATGATCCAACCAAATGCGAGCTTTTCATAGTCGAGGGTGATTCCGCAGGCGGAAGCGCTAAACAAGGTCGCGACCGCGCCAATCAGGCAGTTTTGCCACTTAGGGGTAAAATCCTAAACGTCGAGCGCGCGCGCTTTGATAGGATGTTATCAAGCCAAGAAGTCGGTAATCTTATCACCGCTTTGGGCACAGGTATTGGTCATGATGAAACCCGCCCTGGGTCATTTAATCCCGATAAACTTAGGTATCATAAAATCATAATCATGACCGATGCTGACGTTGATGGCGCGCATATCAGAACGCTTTTACTTACTTTCTTTTATCGCCAAATGCCGGAACTTATTGAACGTGGTCATCTTTATATCGCCCAACCACCGCTTTATAAGGCGCAAAAGGGCCGCTCGGAAACCTATCTGAAGGATCAAGCCGCGCTAGAAGATTATCTTATTTCCGAAGGCACGATTGACGCTGTCCTCAAAGCTGGATCGGGGGAAATGCGCTCTGGTCAGGATTTATTGGCGACCGTCAAAGACGCATTATCATTCGAAGCCCATGTTGCCCGCCTAAGTGCACGCGTGCCGGCTTTCGCCATCGAACAGGTTGCGCTTTCGGGCGCTTTAACCGCAGAAATTACGCCTGAACTTGCGGTCAAAGCGGCGAGCCGCCTTAGCCAGCAACGCCAAGAGGGTGAGAGCGAATGGACTGGCGAAGTAACCGAACGCGGCCTTAAACTTTCGCGCGATGTGCGCGGCGTTGCCGAAATCCTTTTCTTTGAAAACAATCTTCTTGGCTCAAGTGATGCGCAAAAACTTCATGAAAGAGCACTCGCAACCAATGGCCTATATGATGGCAAAGGTGAATTTGCGCGCCGTGATTTTAGAGCTGATATCCATAGCCCGACCGACCTTTTAGAAGCCATTCGCGCGCAAGGCCGCAAAGGTGTCGCGATACAGCGCTATAAAGGTCTTGGTGAAATGAACGCCGAGCAATTATGGGAAACCACCCTCGATAAAGAAGCGCGCTCACTCCTGCAGGTGTTTGTGGAGCATGCCGATACTGCGGACGGCATGTTTAGCCGCCTTATGGGCGAACTCGTTGAACCGCGCCGTGATTTTATTACCGAATTCGCGCTTGAGGCGGAGGTGGATGCCTGATATTCAAAGCCTCACCTTCGCCACTTCGTGGCTTACTCGAGGCTTTGGGGAATTTCGAATAAAATTTCTCGAAGCGGTTATTCGAAACTTTAGGCATTATTATTGTTGTTTAAAATGAAAACATGGATGAAATTGTTATTAAAGCGAGTAGCCTGCGTCTTAGCAATTTTCACTTTTTCATGGCTCACTTTTATTGGCGTGAGTATTTGGAATTTTGGTAAAACCATAGAGAACCCAAGGGCAGAATTCGCAATCGTTCTTGGGGCGGCGGTTTATAATGACGCCCCCTCCCCTGTATTTAAAGAGCGGATAAATTACGCGATTAGCCTATATAAAGAAGGCAAAGTGGAAAAACTAATATTCACTGGTGGCTATGGAAAAGGTGCGAAATATAGCGAAAGCGGTGTTGCCGCAAAACTCGCGGCTAGCCAAGGTATCGCGCCAAATGATATTTTAATTGAGGAGAAATCGCGCACGACACGCCAAAACCTTTTGGAGGCCAAAAGGATTTTAGATGCCGAAAATTTCAAAAGCACTGTCTTAATAAGTGATCCATTGCACCTCTACCGCGCCACAAAAATGGCAAATGATGTG
>CAYTWK010000194.1:0-4334 GCA_964442095.1 uncultured Caulobacteraceae bacterium
AAAAGCCAAAGCGCGGCTCTATTCCAAAACATTGGTCGCTTGAGCAGGTCGATTTTGAATCCGCAATGAAGCTTTTAAATTTGCCGCGTTCTGTCGGTTTTCATCCCGAAGACGGCGTTGAAATCTTTGCGAATTTTGGCCGCTTTGGCCCCTATATTGTGCATGACAAAACTTATGTAAACCTTGCCGACCCTAACGAAGTTTTCGATATTGGTCTAAATCGGGCGGTTACTTTATTAGCTGAAAAGAAAGCCGGTGGCGGCGGTTGGGGCAATCGTGCAAAGGCTGCGCCGCTTAAAGAATTGGGCCAAAACCCCGAAACCAAGGCAGAAATTAAATTAATGGCTGGTCGATTTGGCGCCTATGTTACCGACGGCACAACCAATGCGACCTTGCCAAAGGACATACCACAAGATGCGCTTAGCCTTGAAATCGCTCTTGGCCTTTTAGCGGCAAGAGCTGCGCTTGGGCCAGCCAAGAAAAAAGGTGCAAGGAGCCGTGCGCCAAGCAAAAAAGCAGTAGCAAAACCGAAGTCATCACCGAAAATAGCTTCTAAAACTACCTCAAAAGCTGGAGCCAAACGACCCGCTAAAAAATCGGCAAAATCGTGAGCAAAAAGATAATTAAGAAACTTAAGAGAACTTCCAACAAAGCTCAACAAATGCTTGATAAAAAAGCGCTTTTAGATTTCATCAATGGCAAGAATGGCATAGTTACAAAGCGCGAAATTACGCTTGCGTTTTCCATCAAAGGCGAGCAAAGGCGCGTTCTAAATTCGCTATTGCGTGAACTTGCAGATGAAGGCTCTTTAGAGGTCAAGAGGCGCAAAGAGATTTCAAATACAGGCGTGCCAAAATCTGGAATTTATCAAGCTGTTGAAATAGACAATAATGGCGATTTATGGTGCAAGGCCGCAACCGAGGACGGCCTTTCGAGCGAAAAATTCTTGGTTTCGAGTTTCGCCGAGCGCGGCGGCAAAGCCGAAGCAGTTGGAATAGGCGAAAGATTTGTTGGCTTGCCGAAAATAAGCGAAACTGAAAATTCGAAACATTATGAAATCAAAATAATTAAGCGCATCGGTGTAGCAAATCCCAAAATATTCGGGGTTCTCCATATTGAAAAAGGCCAGCAAGTTGGCCGTATTATTCCGGCGGACAAAAAGAACAAATTTGAAATAATGATAATGCCAGCCAATATGGGAAAGGCAAAGAATGATGATTTGGTCGGGGTTAGGCTTTTACCCAGAAGTGGTTATGGTGTTCAAAAGGGCGAAATAACCGAAGTATACGGTTCGATTAATGACCCAAAATCTGCGTCAATTTTGGCAATAGCTGCACATAATATTCCAATCGGTTTCAGCGAAGAAGAAGAAAATGAGGCCGCAGACGCCCTCCCCTGCGCTCTTGAATATCGAAAAGACTTACGCCATCTAAAACTGATAACAATTGACCCCGAAGATGCGCGCGATCATGATGATGCCGTCTTCGCCGAGCCAACCAAAAATGGCCATAGTATTTGGGTCGCTATTGCCGATGTCGCCCATTATGTGACGCCAAATTCAGCACTCGATAAAGGTGCATTAATGCGCGGGAATTCGGTTTATTTCCCCGACCGCGTGGTTCCAATGTTACCATTTACGCTTTCGGCAGATTTGTGTTCTCTGCGTGAAGGCGAAGACAGAGCTTGTCTTGCAGTCAATATTCAAATTGATAAAGATGGCAATCTATTGGGCTTTGAGTTTCATCGCGGTTTAATGTGCTCGGTGGCATCGCTTTCCTATTCTCAAGCGCAAATGGCAATAGATGGTAAAGGCGATGAAAAGGCCAATACAATCCTGGAAAGCGTCTTGCGCCCGCTGTGGAATGCCTATGAGGCGTTAAAGATTGAACGCGAAGGCCGCGCACCTTTGGAAATAGTATCAAACGAACGCAAGATAGTTTTGAGCGAAAATGGCAAAGTTGAAAGCATCAGCCTTAAAGAACGATTTGATGCGCATCGGCTAATCGAAGAATTTATGATTTTGGCGAATGTCTGTGCCGCAACAGCTTTGGAAAATAAAAAGGCCTCGCTTATTTATCGCATCCATGACCAACCCAGCGCAACAAAAATCGCGGCATTAGGTGATTTTTTGGCGACTTTGAACATCAAATGGACCAAGGGCGAAGTTGTAAAGCCTAAACGCTTTAATAAAATGCTAGAACTGGCCAAAGACAATGAGAACTTTCAAACCATAAATGAAATGGTTCTAAGAACCCAAGCTCAAGCCGTTTATGATACCAACAATATTGGCCACTTTGGTTTGCAGCTCCTCAAATACGCACATTTCACCTCACCTATTCGCCGCTACGCCGATTTATGTGTTCATAGGTCTTTAATTGATACTCTTGGGCTCGGCGGCACCGGATACGGCGAAACAAAACCGCAAAAGGCGGATTTGCAAAAAATAGCGTTGCAAATTTCAGATCTCGAGCGCCGTGCCATGGCAGCCGAAAGAGATGCAACCGATAGATATTTGGCGGCATATCTATCCGATAGAATCGGCGCGATTTTTGAAGGGCGCATCACGAGCGTAACTAATTTTGGTGTATTTGTTCGCCTCGATGAGACTATGGGCGATGGCTTAGTGCCAGTGCGCGCTTTGGGGGACGAATATTTCTTTCATGACGAAGCTAGCGCGACTTTGGTGGGCCAATATTCTGGGGATAGATGGCAATTGGGCATGCGTGTAAAAGTTCGACTATTGGAAGCCGCGCCGATTTCCGGCGGCCTAATGTTCGATATTATAAGCGATCCGAAAAAAGGCCCACCGCCTAAAGGCAGAACCAAATTAAAAGGTGGCAGCAAATTTGGTGCCCGGATAAACCCTTCACGGATGCCAAAAGGCGTGAAGCGCGGAAAAAAACGCTAGAGACTATTCGCTTTAATCGATTTCGCTACATATTCGGGCAGAATACCGAGATCTGCATATTTTCTAACTTGCTCTTGCGGAATTGTCTCAAATCCCGCTACCTTTTTGCGACAGTTTTCAGACCGACATTCACAATGCATTGACCAATCTAGCCCTGACATTGTCGTCGAATAATCCCAATTAATTTCTTCACCAATCTTAATGTCGCGAATTGCAACAAGGATAATATCTTCATCGCTAAAGACAAGGCCAGAATTTGGATCACACGAATGATTTATATAATCGTCTACTCGCCCTGAGGGACCCATAAACTCATTCTGTCCGATTTGCACAAATTGATCTTCGCGGCCTGAATAGTCTTCTGGCAATTCACTTTTAGAGATAATGTCGCCTATAAAGCGCGTTATTCGCTCGCCCTTTTTAAAATTGCGCTTCGCAAAAACCGCCAATCCCAAATGACTATGCCCCATCTTAAGATATTTGGTTTCGCCAAGCTTGCGTGCTTCCCACTTGAAGCGAAATCTACTAACCATTAGGTAAGTAACGGCATGGCAAGTTAGCTCTGCAAGAATAAATGGTAGCTCTGCACCACTATTGAGGCGCGAAACTATTACAAATAATATCATTAAGTCGCTTAGCGACCAAAGCGCCCATGCCCTCGATTTTTCATTAAAAGGGTTTGCAAGAGCCGAATTCCAAGTTGGAATAAATGAGATAGGAATTATTGCGACTGATACTAGATGCGCGATTAGCGGGCTCTTGGTTAAGCCCCAAATTGCAAAACCTACTACAGTTATAAAAAGTGTTATTATATCAATAAGAGGCGGCATTTTCTTGCTGCTGCGCCCCCACACTAACACGCAAATCGCGACACAAAACAATACAGAGAATATAAAACCGACGCTCTTTACTAAATCATCGCTTAAGGCGTGGAACGTGGTGGCCTCGAGTAGAGCGGCAACCGTCCAAATCAGCCACGAATAGCGATTTGGAGCAATTGAACTTACGAGAAAATCTTTGAAATATGAGTAATATGCAAAGCCCGACAGAATAATTGCCATTGCCATAATAATATAATTTATGAAGTCAGGCATTTTGTCCGTTGGTCAAGATTTGCGCACACTCTATCAAGTTGAGAAATGGTTGCAATATCAAAGACTTAATATTGCTGATAAATTACCCAATAGTAACTACAAAAAGCCAATTCACTTATCACAAACAAAAAACCCCAAACCGAGGTTTGGGGTTTTCAAAATTGAAATGCAAACTAAAAACAAAAGCGACGCTTTTTGTTTTTAGTTTTCCGCTTTCCCCAACTCGCTAAGTGAGCATTGCTGAGGCGGCGAGTTGAGGTCTATTATTCCACTACTTTCGCAACAACGCCAGAGCCTACGGTTCTGCCACCTTCGCGGATTGCGAAACGAAG
>CAYTWK010000195.1:0-4286 GCA_964442095.1 uncultured Caulobacteraceae bacterium
ATTGCTGCATTGGGCGAATTTGCTCAAAAGGCCAATGCAAAGGGCGCAAAAGTTTTCATTAGCCCTTTATTACCATTTGAAGGCGCGAATTATTATTCGCCCGAAAAGGAAAAAATCCGCCAGAAAGTCAATGAATGGATAAAATCGGAAAATGAATTTTCCCGCGAAATCGATTTTGAAGCCATTATTGCAGACCCAGTAAATAAAGCAAGAATGCGCGCCGAATTTGATAGGGGCGATAGGCTTCACCCCAATATAGCGGGGCAAAGGGCAATGGGAAATTCTATTAATTTAGGGCTTTTTGAATGAAAATAACTTTGATTATCTTAGCGATAATATTGCTCTTTAATGCGCAAAATGCGAGCGGACAAATTGCGCCCAAGCCATTATTCAGAGATCCGATTTTTGATGGCGCAACCGACCCAATAATAATTTATAATCGCAGCACTAGACTTTATGAAATGTTCTATACCCAAAGACGCGCCAATCTAAAGAGTGATAATCCGCGCGATGTTTCATGGGTTCATGGAACGAAAATTGGCATTGCTAGCAGTTCAGATGGCGCAAATTGGCAGTATATAGGTGTTGCCAATCTACCAGAAGAATGTGCAGCTGAGACGCAATGGGCGCCCGAAATATTTTATGAAAAAGGGCAATATCATATGATATTGACCAATGTGCCGGGCATATTCCCAGATTGGAATGCACCAAGATATATGACTTATCTAACCTCCAAGGATTTGCGGCAATGGCAATGCGAAGGGCAATTGAATGTTGGATCTGATAGGGCAATTGATGCGTCATTTTATCGATTTGGGCGAAATGATTACGGCCTTTGGTTTAAGGATGAAGCCCAAAATTCGCGGATAATCTTTGCCCAAAGTAGTGATTTGAAAAATTGGAAAATCGGTGGCAAAATTATTGATAAAGCCGGTGAGGGGGCAAAGGTCTTTCGCTTTCGCGGCAAATATTGGCTTATCTACGATACTTGGCGTGGGCTTGGGGTTCTAAAATCAGAAAATGGCCGCGAATTTATAGAGGAACCTTATTTATTATTAGCCGATGTGGGGCAAAAACCAACTGATAAATCAATAGGCAATCATGCCGATATAATAGTGCGAAAAAATAGGGCCTTTATTTTTTATTTTGTCGCGCAAAAAAACGAAGTTGAGGCAAAAGCCGACCCCTATTACGGTCAAAAAAGCGTAATTCAGGTTGCAGAAATTAAATATATAGGCGGGCGATTGATAATAGATAGAAACGAAGTTCTTGACTTGCGCGGGGCGTTCAAATGAAAAAGATGATACCAAAAAATCTATTATTTTCAATAATTTGCGCTTCTATATTGCTATTTTTTCTAGCCGCGCTTTCGCCCATAAACGCTAAAGCGCAGAATCAAGACTATATGCATATGCCCGATATGGACTTGCATGATCCCTTTATAGTCGCAAATGCCGCCAATCAGACATATTATTTATTCACTTCGAATATTCCACGCCTGTCAGGTGAAGAGACAATCGGAATAATGGTCTATAAATCCAAGGATTTGAAGAATTGGGAAAAGCCAAAACTCGCGTTTCGTTTGCCGCCCAATATTTGGGACAATGGCGGGGCATGGGCCCCCGAAGTTCATTTTATAAACAATCGATATCACATGCTAGTAACCCTTCACAATGAAGGATTAAAACTTCCAGAAAAAGGCAATTTAAAACCCTATCGGCGCGCGACAATTCGCGCTGTCTCGCGCTCGTTAGACGAGGAGTTTATAGTGGCCAATAATGGTGCACCGATTGTCCAGCCTGATTTTATGACACTAGATGGCACATATTTTCTCGACACGGATAATCGGCGATACTTTATCTATTCGCGCGAATGGCTTGATGTTGAAAATGGCGAAATGCATGCCCAAAGAATAGATAGGAATTTCCGCCCTATTGGTGAGCCTATAATTCTCTTTCGCGGCTCCGATTCAAGCGAAACCAAGGTTCAAGTCCAATCAAATGGGGTGCGCGCAATTGTAACTGATGGACCGCAGCTTAGCCGCACCAAGGACGGAAGTCTAATTATGCTATGGTCGAGTTGGGGCCATGACGGATATATTCAAACCATCGCGCGGTCAGCCTCAGGCAAAGTCTCTGGGCCATGGGTGCAAATGCCGCGCCTTTTGGGGCAAAATTCGGGACACGGAATGATTTTCACGACATTTGAAGGCAAGAAACTATTGATTGTGCATCGCCCCTTTAAAAATGCACGCGGTAAAATTTATGAAGTTATCGATAAAGGAGATAGTATAGAATTGGGCCGCCAATTAATTGAATTAGACGGCGGGGGCTAGATTGCGCCATATATTGAATGTGCAAGAAATTGGCGCCATTGGTGATGGCAAAGAAATGGATTCGATTGCAATTAACCGCGCTATTGACGCACATGGCGATGATACGCCCCTAAGATTATTATTCCCCGAGGGTGACTATAAATGCCTTTCAATAAGGCTAAGGTCAAATATAGAAATTGAGCTTCTGGAGGGATGTAGAATAATTGCCGCCGAATTTATAAAGGGCGTCCAAGAATATGACTATCCCGAAGAAAATCCGAATAATTTCTATCAAGATTTTGGCCATTCACACTGGCGAAATTCTTTATTTTACGCGGTTAAAGCCGAAAACATAAAGATTTTTGGTAAAGGTGAAATAATTGGAAATAATCTATTTCGTGAAAGCCCAGGACCACTATGGAAGCAAAATGGCGAATTTCCCAATAGCATGAAATCTCTAAGCCAAGAGCAAATTAAGGAGCTTGCGCCCGAGCGCAAAGAAATGCTTGGGCGTGGCAATAAAGCCTTTGGCTTTTGTGATTGTAGGGAAATTTCGATTGAGGGGATTGCAATATTAAATGGCGGGCATTTTGCAATATTGGCAACGAATGTCGCGCAATTGAGACTTAGGAACCTTCTTATTGATACAAATCGCGATGGTATTGATATCGATTGCTGCCAAGATGTTTTGGTAGAAGAATGCGTGATTAATTCACCCAATGATGACGCGATCGTTTTAAAATCGAGCCTAGCGCGTGGAAAGAAAATCGCCACCAAAAACATTGATATTGTAAATTGCCAAGTTAGTGGTTTTGATCAAGGCAGCGTTTATAATAAAACCTTTACAAAGACCCAATTATTCGCGCCAGACCAAGATAGAGTAACAGGCAGAATCAAAATTGGCACAGAAACCAATGGTGATTTCGAAAATATAAAAATAAGAAATTGCAAATTCATTCGCTCGCGCGGGCTTGCGATTGAAAGTGTTGATGGCGCAAATATAAAGGGCGTATTAGTTGAAAATATTGAGATGGAGGAGGTTACAACTTCACCACTTTTCATAAAATTGGGTGCAAGATTGCGGGGCCCGAAAGGCACGCCAATAGGCTCTATTGAAGATATCAAAATAACCGATTTCAAAGCTAATAGTATTCTTGGCGATTATTGTGCAATGATATTGGGGCTAGAGGACAAGGCAATAGAAAATATAGAAATCAAGAATATCAGTCTTGAATATTCTAATTCCGCAGCCCAAATTACGCCAAGCGCCAAAGATATAATAGAAACCACTAAAGCCAATTATCCAGAGCCAAGCATGCATGGCATTACACCCGCATCAGGTCTTTGGATTGAAAATGTTCTCGCGTTAAAAATTGATAACCTTAACTTACAAACAGATGCGAATGATAGTCGTCAAGAAATATTAGTTAGAAATTCGTCAATTGTTGAAATCAATGGTCAGACATTCGCAAACTAGTTTCCACGGCTTTCAATCTCTTCAAGTGAAAGTCCTTCATTGCGCGGTGCCCAAAATAGACCAATTGCGCCGCTTACTACCAAAAAGCCAACCAAAATCCATGCGAGAGTTGTAAAGCCGGTTGCGGTTAGCCACGGCACGAAAAAGGCGAATATCCCGAGACCAATTCTAACGACCGCAAATGCCGCGCCTTGGGCTGTTGCGCGGATTTGGGTTGGAAATTGCTCTGAGCTCCAGAGCTGGAAAAAGCTCTGCGCGCCAAATCCGCCGCCAAATTGCATCAAAAAGATATGAAACATGGCCACTGGTAGGGTTAAAGGAAAAATCGCCAATAAACTCATGCCGATTATTTGCATTATTGCCGAAATTCCAAACAAAAGCCTTTGGTTTACTTTATCGGAATATTTCATAAAAACGAAATAAATCGAGAGCATGGAAAGGAAAAAGCCGCCGGCCTGCAGAGTTACAGCCATGGCTTGCGATTGGTCTCCGACT
>CAYTWK010000196.1:0-4274 GCA_964442095.1 uncultured Caulobacteraceae bacterium
AATTTCCTTTGAATTTGCAATTGCCGCCAAAACATTAAGGCGCGGCTCGGGCATTGCGACTTCGCCGACATTCGGTTCAATGGTGCAAAATGGATAATTCGCCGCCTGCGCCGATGCAGTCTTGGTAAGCGCATTAAAAAGCGTCGATTTTCCAACATTCGGTAGGCCAACAATGCCACACTTAAAACCCATAATTTTCGTCCTTAAATTCTGTGCAGCCGCTTTAGCCTGTCATGCGGGTTTTTTGAAGGGGCATGGGTGTAAATGGCGAAAGCTCTTTATGGTCGTTCCCAAGTTTCGAATACTTTATTTATATCACGTGCCAATTGATAACAGCCCCTATATTCGGCTTCGATGCGGGTGTTTTCTATATGTTGGCGAATTCTATCATAGGCATATTGTTTGTCCGATAATGATCTTTCGCTATCTGCTTCAACATCTCGCCAGTCTTTCATAAAACCTGAAGCCCGACTATCAAGAGTATCACAATATCCCTCGTCATATTTCGGGCGATTGGCCGCAATTTCGGCCTGGCGCTTGGCTTCGGCGGCTTTTGCCGCTTCTTCGCGTTCTTTGATTTGGGCCCGCTCTGCATCAAGGGCGGCTTTTAGTGCGGGAATTTCATTGCCCCATCTTTGATCGCATTTGTTCACAATTTGGGTTCGGGTGAAGCCTAGATTTTTGACTTTTACACTTTGGCGGACAAGCTCGTCCCGAATTATTCCGTCATGCTCGTCTTTGGAGACATTGCCTTTCAGGCGTGCCCATTCGCGGCCCACGGCTTCGGCGCTAGTTTTTGACGCGTCGGGGTGGACAGTATCGGTGCCGCCCGAGCTATCAAAAATATAGGCAACACTGCATGTCATCGCCGCCCTTAGGCGCGCCTCTTGCGCCAATGCAATTTTCGCTGCCGCAAAGTCATAATTCGATGGCCTTGGAACTGTTACGCGCGCCAAAACATGCGACCATGTATTTGCGCAAGCCGCCGCTTGGCCCGCGAAGTCTATTTCGCCGTTTGAAATCTCGCTTAAAATATCAATGCGCTTTACATCCCAATAATTAGTGAAATCTTTGGCAGCGGCTGCGCCAAATTCTTGGAAATTATTCTCGAGCATTTTATCGCCGAGCTTATAATAATAGGATTTGGTGGCCGCATCTTTTGCATAATCATTCATAACTTCGAAAATTGCATAACAATGGGCGGAGCTAGTAACAGTGCGGCTATTTAGGTCTTGGGCACGAGCAGGGCTGTATATTGCGGTTAATAAAAATGCGAAAATCGCAAAACTTCTCAAGAATATCATAAAGCGGTGCAACATATTACCAAACAATCCTATTAATACGGCGCAACCGTTTTAGAACTAACCCAGCCTTTTATACCTTTATCGGTTACCACGAGATACCAAGGATAGCCCTCGGACACTCGCATACCAATTGGCACAAACACATCGCCATTGGACATGACATCTATAACTGTATCGGGGCCGCCCTTTGCGGTTGGACTAGAGCGAACATTGGCATTAATCGCTGTGACAATCATTTGCCCATTCGTATTGCCTTCGGTTCGCCCATAATCGGCGGCAACATTCATCACATCGGCGGCTGCCTGCTTAACGGGCGGAACTGGCGTTTGCGAAACAATATTCGAATTCACCCAGCCCGAAATCCCCGAATTTGTGCGCACCAAAATCCAGTCGCGCCCTTCAAAGTTTTGGGTTTGGGTCGCCACTAATGGTGTGTTGATCGCAAGTTTTGCGATTACGGGTGAATTGGGGTTCGCCATCGAGCGCACATTAATCTCTTTGGATGCCACATAATAATTAGTCGGCGGTATCGCGACGGGTGGTGATTGCACCATGCCGGCTGGCGCGGCGCCAATAATGCCATTGTTTGGTAAAGTTCCACCAACTATATTAACTGCACCCGCACCAATCCCAAGCGGCGCAAGATGCGATGAATTGACCCAACCCATTGCGCTAGATGAATTATCCAAACGCACTTTGGCCCAATTTGCGCCATTTTGCGCCTGCTCGCCAATGACTTCGACTACTGCGCCGGCCGCAAGCTCTCTTAAAATTGCTGCGTCAGATTTAGGCTCGCTGCGGATTTGGGTTGCGACAGTTGCTTGACGCTGTTCGGTTACGCCAAGTGGCTGATAGGCGGAATTTTCCAACGCGCTATTTTGCGATTGCGGCTTTTTAAAAACCCCGCCCGCCCAAAGGCCAATAAAAAGCGCAAGCACTGCCAAGGCAGCAATTGCCGCAATTGATGAAGCCTTCATCGCATTATTATTTGGCGGATAATATTCGTTTGTATATGAATTTTGCGGCGAATTATTTGTGGCTTCATTATTATTAGGTGCGGCATTTTGATCGCCGTAATTGGCCTCCAAAGTTGCACTTATGATTTCTTGTGGTGTTCCCATCGGAAACTTGAAAACTTTGCCATCTGGCCCTTTAACTTCAATCATTTATTTGACCCCACAATTCATAGGGCTATTCTTACCAAATAAATGAAATAAATCTAGCACCCGATTAAAATTCAATTAGATGTTTCCAAAGCTAATAAAAAAGTCTATTTCAATGCAATGAATATTGCGCAAACCAATAGCGATAAAACACTCGCGCTAGTAAATGATGGCACGGTGATTGGGCATTGCGCGACCAATTCGTGGGCTTTCGAACTTAATCAAGTAACAAGTCAAGCAAAAGTCTATAAAGAAGCTCTGCATAGATTTTTTCGCCAATCAATGCCGCTCGTGCCGCAAAATGGCGAATTTGAAGTTGAGATAGGAATAAAGGTTAATCCAAATTATCCGGCGATTGATGTCGATAATGTCGCCAAAGCGGTTCTCGACGGCCTAAAGGGGCATTTATTTATCGATGATGCCCAAATTATGCGGCTTTTGGTGCAAAAGGAATTCGCAAATTGTGAGAAAATTGAGATTGCTGTAAAATTGCGAGAGTAATCTAAGACCCAAATTGAAAATTGATTGACACTATTTCTATTTAATATAAACAATACGTTCAACTTAATTTTGGGGTGAAAATGTCAAATCTAAAAATCACTAAAGGCGCAAACACGCGCAAATTGTCTCTTTTGTCGTCTGGTGTCGCTGCGCTTATAGCCGCAAGTATTGCAACGCCTGCAATGGCTTTGGTAACGCCGCCCGGCACACCGCCATCTGCGGCTGTTGATACAACAAATACCCGTCCGTATTGGGTTGGTCTTGGGATTCGTAACGAGGCTGGCAATGGTGGCGGCACTTGCACGGGGCTTTTGATTAATCCGCGCACGGTTTTATTTGCTGCTCACTGCGTTGATGGTCTAACACCTGCAGCTTATGACGGCAATGCGCCAGGCAATCGTGCCCAAGTTGGCTACACAACAGACGGAACTTTTGGCAATACAAATTTGCGCAATTGGCTATTTGGCCAAGATTTTGCGGTTCCGCCAGGTGATGGCCGCACAATGGTATCTAGCACTATGGTCTGGTATGATCAAAGAAGCCGTAATGGTTTTGGGCCTGATAGGACTACTGGCACTTTCTTACCTGCTGATATTGCGATTGCAGGTTTTGACACCCCTACTGAGCTTTTGGGCCGTGATGGCGCAAATGGTATCGGCCTATTATTCTCACAAGTTAATGGCTTAGTGCCAGTAACGATTGGCGGTTATGGCCAACATGGAGACGGCTTTACAGGTGCGCGCCAAACTTCGCCAGGGGAACCGACTTTCTTCCGCCGCCTTGGCAGAAATATGCTCGGTTTCTTGGGTGATGAGCGCACGATTGCTCTTGGTGTTTATGGTAGTGGGATTGCAAATATTCTAGAGCCAGCTAACCAGACATATCAAGACCTATATTGGATTGATTTTGACAATCCAAATGCGGCCACTCAGCCATTTTCGGCGAATGTAACCCGCAATGCCGCGGTTAATACATTTGATTTTGATGTATTTCCGGGCGCAGCGGTTCCTGGTGAAGCCATCACTGCGCCTGGTGATTCTGGTTCGCCATTGGTTACAGCGGCATTTGGCCGTGAAGTATCATTGGGCGTTCTTAGCCAAGGTAGCCGCTTCTTCCATGACTCTATTGGAAATCCAAATGACAATTTGGTATTCTTCCCGCCATTCTCAAATTATGGCACTACTGCGGGCTATAACCCTTTATTTCTATTTTGGGATCAAATCCTTATCAATAATCCCTATAAATATGTAGGTGCTAAAGCTGGTGACGGCGAATGGTCTGATGCCACCAGATGGGAGCAAGAACT
>CAYTWK010000197.1:0-4240 GCA_964442095.1 uncultured Caulobacteraceae bacterium
GACCATAATCAGAGAGCGCAAATGATGCCACACCAACCGCGGTTGAGTAGCTAGCTGATGCCGATGAGAACGCACCAAGACCAAACGAGCCAAAGCCAGTTGCACTTGAATTTGCACCCAAAGCAGATGCATATTTCCCTGTTGCATTGGCATCATTGCCAAGCGCAGTTGAACTTTCGCCTGTTGCTTGTGCGCCAGTTGCAGTCTCAGTATCTTCACCCTCACCGCCAATTGCAACAGAGCGAAGCCCGGTTGCTTTGGCCAAAGAGCCAAGTGCCAAAGATTCTGCGCCCGAGGCCGCAGCATCAGAGCCAATTGCAACCGCAAAATTAGCCGCCGCATTAGCGCCTATTCCGGAGCCGTCCCGATCGCCACCAATTGCAATACCATCGGCTGCAATTGCGGGATCGCCGGAATTCCCCACTGTTGCACGAACACCCACGGCAATACTATTGTCGGCATAGGATTTTGAAAAATATCCCAGTGCATTTGAATATCCTCCACTTGATATCGAATTTGTTCCAATTGTATTTGAATTAGTTCCACTTGCATTCGTGAAATATCCAATTGCGTTTGAATTTAGTCCACTTGAATGCGCCGCTTGGCCAATGGCTATTGCGGCAGTACTTGATGCGCGTGAAGATAATCCAAAAGCAAGACTTTGGCTGCCAGATGCTTGGGCGTCGTTGCCTATGGCAGTTGAAAAATGGTTTGTTGCTTTGGCAACTACACCAAATGCAGAACTACCAAATCCAGTTGCTTCTGATGCCACTCCAACGGCAGTTGAAGCTGCACCGGATGCCTTTGAGTCTGCGCCAAGTGCCGTAGAGTCAGTATCGCTCGCTGCTGCTCCGGTTGAATCTGCGTCATCGCCGTCTCCACCGATTGCTGTGCTATTGGATGCCGTTGCCACTGCGCTGGGGCCAATTGCAATTGCCCGGGCTCCGCTTGCGCCCGAACTTCCGCCGATTGAAAGTGACCTGTTGCCAGTTGCCTGAGCTGCTGTCCCAATTGCGATTGCAAGACCGCCGTTTGCAGTTGTGTTTACACCACCACTTCCGCCCGCTACGATTGCTGAATTCGCACCAATTGCAATATTGCCATGGGTTTGCGATGCTATTTCCGTTGTTGCTTGGCCACCAATTGCAATCGCGCCGTTTCCTTTTGCTCGAGACCCAGCGCCAACAGCAACGCTTTGCGTGCCATGCGCAAATGCTTGAACGCCAAGTGAAGAAGAATTGAATCCGGTGGCTTCGGAAAACGCTCCAACTGCTGTTGTTGATGTTTCCATTGCTTTGCTCGCTGCGCCAAGCGCAGTTGAATTATTGTAGCTTTGGGTATTTGCCGCATTACTGCCAGCTTTCGAGCTTGGGCCAATCGCAACACTATCAATCCCGTTCACCACCGAGCCAGTTCCACATCGCAATTGGTTTGCAATAGGATCTTCGCAAGTGGTTGCTGCTAAAGGTTGGTTGGGATTCCCAATTATTGTTTGATCGCTAGTTGGTATTGAGTTTGCAACTTGGCTGCTTGCGGCAACCCCACTACCAGCGCTTTGACTACAAACCAATTGTCCATTTGCGCTTTGCGAACAGGCAAGGAAAATAGTTGCGCCTTGGGGGATATTCACATTGGCCATACTAAGGTTAAGTTGCGGCGAAATTGCTTCTTGCGCCTGCACCGGATTGGCGAGGCCTATTGAAAGACAGACAAGGCTCGCGCCAGCCAAAAGCATTGTTTTGATGTTTGTAGGTTTATCCGAAAATAATTTTTGCGATCTTCTATGCATTTTGCGCCCCATTTTTAAAGAATCTTTTGAAATCTAAACCGTGGTTTGGAATATCAATTTCACACTTTAAAAATGTTCGCATCACCTAATTAGGTGATAGGCTATAGTTTTTTTGCGCTTTTTTAGAGGTTTTTGCACATTTAACTTGATATTTTCTATTCTGAAGTCAAGACTACTTGCCTAATTCGCGCAATTCTTGCAGTTTTTCTTGGGTTATACTTAGTTTTTTGGCAAGTGGTGAATTATCGGCCACAATGCGCCAAAAAGGTGTGATGTTTTCGATTGAACCCGTGGCAGCATAATCATCGAGTGCGGCCTCACATACTATCCGAAGGAAAATGCCGGTAGTCAAAGGGCATGTTATTTTTGCGCCGTGTTTAAGCGCTAATTCTTCGCGCATTTGTTTAATATCGACAATCTGACCCACGGGGATTTTTTCGACATAATCTTTAATCTCAAGTGGCGAAGAAATCAGCATTTTGGTGCCCGCTGGATTTCCCCAAAACTCCTTTTGGGTAATAGTAATATGCGGCATTTCGCAGGAATTTAGCTTTTGTTTCCAAGATTTTTTCAAAGTAAAACTTCCTATTAAGCCTCATTATAATGTGGCTCGGTATGATCTAGCATTGTTAAATCAATCGAGCGTGTCTTATCGCTAAATCCAATCACATCAACATATTTGTGGTCAATAAAAATATTTTCAGGTCCATAGGATTGGCTACCGTGTGCTTGGGTTCCTAATAGTGTGTCATGGCCACTCACACTTGCATAAAGGCGAAATTCGCAATTGCCGGCCAAAGCATTGGCAAAATCGCTGCCTTCCTCAATGAAATGCATCAAAGTCCAAGATAAGTCTAGGCGTGTAAAAGTCGCTTGGCGCAGCTCCAATTGCTTCATCTGGCCAAATTCGTGGCCCGATTGCAATTTTACGCGCTCTATCCAAGAAATTTGGGCCTTCATGTCTGCTAAAGGGTGCATATGGGTTGAAGCAAGGCGAACCATCAAAGTCTTTTTGCCGTCGAAATTGTCAATTACGGCATTTTTCGCAAAGACAATCCCTGATTGGGGGCGTGTAAGGCGCGCGATAATTGTGCCGGTTATTGACGCACTAAAGAAAATGCCGGTCAGAATTTCAATAGTCGTAACTAAATGCGCAAGTGGCGAAATTGGCGCCATATGGCCGTAGCCAACGGTCGCCAGGGTTTCAACCGAGAAATAAAAGCCAGCCAGAAGCGAATGCTCTTCCAGGTTAGATATGCCGCCAATAAGGGAATAAATTGTGCCAAAAACGGCATTTAGAGCCAAAAATGCCAGTATCACAAACAAAATATAGCGTGGCCATGACATCGCCATAACATTGTAATAGAAATCCACCCAAACCGGCGGCACACCAATTTTCATTGTGCTAATGCCACTTCTATGGATTACTCGTTTATGAACCTTTTTTGCCATAACACTTCTAATCGCGCCTTTTGGCGAAAATTGCAATGTGGCAAATTGGAGAGTCTATGCCATATGCTCTTTTGTCAAAAGAAACGAAACTTTTATGTGGCCGCAATTATGCCAAAAACTCTTTTACTGCCGCGATAATGTAATCCTGCGTGGCTTCATCGAGATATGGATGCATTGGCAAAGAAATAACCGCATCGGCCAGCCTTTCTGTTACAGGAAGCCCGTTCGAAGCGACTATAAAATCTTGGTATGGCCCCTGCTTATGCATTGGTATTGGATAATAAGATGCGCTTGGAATGTTTTTTGTTTTAAGATGCGCCGCAAGACCATCTCTATTTTCTACAAGAATTGTATATTGCGCCCAATTAGAGACACCGCCATCAATAACCACTGGCGTGACACAAACGCCCGAAAGCCCTTCATTATACCGCGCCGCAACTTTATTGCGTTTTTCTATTTCCTCTTGGAAGATGGCTAGTTTTTCAAGTAAAACCGCAGCCTGAATAGTATCAAGGCGGCTATTCATACCAATGCGCATATTCATATATTTGGGGTCATGATCAAAACTTTTACCGGCCAAATCAGAGGCCACCGCCTTGCCATGAACGCGCAAACTATCCATCAAGTCCCAATCCTCTTGACTATTAGTGATAATAGCGCCGCCATCGCCATAGCAGCCAAGAGGCTTCGCTGGAAAAAAGCTTGCAGTTTGGCAATCGGCCCATTCGATTGGGTGCTTGCCATGAAGGGTTCCACCAAAGCCTTGGGCACTATCGGAAATGAGTTTAAGATTATATTTCTTACAGATTGCCGAAATCTTTGGATAATCGGCACATTGCCCGAATAAATCGACGGCGATAACCACTTTTGGCTTTAATTTACCCTCTTGGAGGACTTTCTCAATCGACATCTCAAGATGGGCCGGATCCATATTATAAGTATCGGGCAAAACATCAATAAATACGCCAGTTGCGCCAACCCATGGCAAAATCTCTGCGG
>CAYTWK010000198.1:0-4202 GCA_964442095.1 uncultured Caulobacteraceae bacterium
GCGCGGCGCCTATTTGCCGCAGGAGTTTTTAGTCAAGACCAAGAGTTCTCGCTGCGGGCAATATCGGGCATATTGTCAAAGCGAAACTCGTAGGTATTGGCTAAAAAGAACGCGGCAAATTAATTTTTGCGGATATATTTGCGATAAGACCAATGCATATCACCGCCATCATAAACACATGAAAAGCCGCCGGCCTTTAGGTGTGGGCGCATCATGCGATTAAACCAGCCATGTGCGAGCAAAACTACAGATCCGTTTTCTTGGGCGGCATTCATTAAAACTTCAGCGGCAGCTTTGGCGCGAATTTTGGCCTGATCATGGCTTTCGCCATTTCCGCTAAAACCGATATACCATGTGCAACGGGCAATGAAGCCCCAAATTCGCGGGCGAAATTTAATGAAGTCTGGCAATAGAGGTGGCGGCAAAGGCGCTTCGACAAATATTTCGTTAAATGTAATTTCACGGTCGCCAGCTACGGCTTTGGCAGTTTCTTTGGCGCGTGAAAGCGGGCTAGAAAGGACTTTATTAACTTGAGCGACCGAATTCAAAAGTTTTCTTGGGACTTTTTGGTTTTGCGCCAAGCCGCCTTCGTCATATTTCGCCCACCAATCTATATATTCGCGCGCATTTAAAAAGACCTTGCGGTTTAAGGCAGGCTTGCCGTGGCGCGCGACAATAATAGTTTGAACATTGTCGCTATTTGGCAATTTATCATCGCTTTCATATTCTGTTGTTTGCAAAATATCGACACTTTCCATTGCGATGTTACTTTTTGAATAAACTGCCATCAAAAACCTTTAAATGCAATACTTGTGTAAACTGATAGACACAAGTGCAAAATAAAGACGAAACTTTTATTACAATTGACAAAAGCCGCCAAACATATAGCTTTTTTCAAGGATTTTTGTGCAGCTAAGAAGAATTGCCATAAAGATTCCTCTAATCCAAAGCTAGATTTGCAATAATGCACCCTTAGAATCAGTAAAGCCAAAACTATAAATCATATCTCTCAATTCTTGGCGCGCGCTGACATGGCTCATGCTTAATTCTATACCAGATTTTGGATTTGTCGCGTCAAACAAACTTAAACCCTTTGGAAAGAGTTCGCGGTAAATTACGCGCTCACAAAGGCCAGGGACAATTTGAAACCCAAGTCTTTTGGATAGGCTAATTAAAGCATCGCCGACTTTTCTTTTGTTTTTTGCATCTAATTGCGACAAGCGATTGCGCAAAATAAACCATTCAATTGTCTTTTTATCACTTTGCGCTTTCTTTTTGCGCGCTTCCCAAATTACATTAGCGAAAAAGTTTGGCTTTTCGATAGAGTTCGCATTTTCATCGACGCTCGCCAATAGATCAAAATCAACAAAGCTATCATTCATGGGTGTAATTATCACATCAGCTATTTCGAGTGCCTTGGTTGCAAGAATAGTATTTGACCCCGGAGTATCAATAATAAGAAAATCGACGCTTTGTTTGGCGGTTTCGATTAAATCAATAAACCCAAGACTATCATCATTATCGCCATCAATTATGGATTGATGCGGCATTGCAAGCTCTATGCCTCTAGAGGCGCAAAATTTGGCGCGGTTTTCTAGAAATCTCTCAAAAGTTCTTTGCCGTAAATCAAGGTCAATGGTGGCAATTTTTTGCCCCGCACTTAAAAGGCCCATGGCAATATGAATTGCAATTGTTGATTTACCTGCGCCGCCTTTTTCATTACCAATTACAATGGTTTGCGCCAATTTTTCGCCCCTATATGCATATTTTTCTATGCTATTATCTATAATGGTCGATAATTTGACGCGTGGCCTTGTGCAATAGCCCGCCTGTTTAAAAAACTGCTATCTGCGGCGGCGGCTTTGACGGCTCTGCGGCTTGGGCTTGGTTTCTTCGCTCGCTTCGGGCGGAACTTCAATATTTCTGCCAGAAGCATTTATACCAATTTCGCTATCTGTATTTGAAACAATCGCAACAGGCCGCAACTGTCCCTCTGAAACTGGCCTTGCCCCCGGCCAAATTGGGCGAGTGTAAAATGGCCGTGCCGTATGCACATCAGACGCTTGATGGGCAATTGGCAGCTCTTGATATTCGGCCCGATATTGCGGCGGACTTGAAAGCCTATCGAGCCTTGTTGCAAGCTCACGAATTTCCGATTGCGCAGGGTTTGCCCATTCAGGATCAGAGGCATTCGCGCGCGAAAGATTATCGGTTACACGCGCCAAAACGCTTTCAAATGGTTCTTGCTTGCGGGCATTATCAACCCAAGGCAATGCATCTGCCAAGGCTTGGGGCACATCACGGCGAAGCGCGCGCGAACTATCTTGAACAATGGCCTTCATTGGGCCACGGCGCGAATCAATTGGCGTGTCCACATCCATTGTAATGTCGCGGTAAAGCCCTTTTGCGGGTTCAAGAATGCTTGGGGCGGGCGTTGTGGGTAATTCCAATGGCTCCCAAAATCTGCGCTTGCGTTTTGGGACAGCTGGTGCAGCCATAACAGGCGCGTAATTAGTAGGCGCGTAATTTGTTGGCGAATAATTATTTGGTGCAATTGGGGCAATATTGGTATTTGGCGATGAAATATTGTTTTGAATATAATTTGGATTTTCACCACTAATAGTTTGCGGCTCTGGCTCGGGGAAATTAGTTTGGCGAAACATAGTGACTGGCGCTGGCGAATTTGAAATTGGCACAGAAATAGGCGCGGCAACCTGCTTTGCAATCGGCATTTCTATAGTATTTGGCGGCGGTGGCGGCACATCATTATTCATTAGCGGCCTAGTCGCAAAAGAGCCGATAGATTGCGCATTTGCAGCGTTAAAAGCAAAGGACAAAGCCAATGCACAGCCTGCATAGAAGAATTTGGATTTATAAATCATAACCCCTTATAGCAGTGATTGGTAAATCTGCGTTTAATAAAGAGTTAAAAAACTATTTTGCATTTGATTGATTAAGCGCAGCCCATTCCGCCTTTATGACCGCAGTGGTCTTTCGCGAGCCATCTGGCGTCCATCCAGGTGGGCCAAAGACATAGCCCAAGGCTTCACGCGGGTTTTTTGCGGTTTCTAAATCTTTGAAAATGCTAAACCATTCATGATAGGCAATGCGAAATGGATTAAAGGTCGCAAGATTGGTCACAATGCCATATTTTGGTTTATTTTCGGGATTTTCCTCTATGAAAGTGCCGAAAATTTTATCCCAAATTATTAGCACACCGGCATAATTTCTATCGAGATATTCGGGGTTTGTCGCATGATGAACTCTATGGTGGCTTGGGGTATTCATTACCGCCTCAAACCATTTGGGCATTTTATCTATGGCTTCGGTGTGGATCCAATATTGATAGACAAGACTTAGGCCGCCAAAAAATGCAATAATTGCGGGATGAATTCCAATAAAGGCCATCGGTAGCCAAAATATAAAGCCGCCGGCAAGATTACCCGTCCAAGTTTGGCGTAATGCAGTTGATAAATTATAATGCTGCGATGAATGGTGAACTATATGACTGGCCCAAAAATAGCGCCTTTCATGGCCCAATCTATGCGCCCAATAATAAGTCAAATCCTCTAGAAAGAAGGCCAAAACAAAAACCAATGGCCCCGTGCCCAAATCAAAAAGCCGATGCTTATAGGCCCATAAGGAGGCGGCAAAAGTAAGGCCACCAAGCAAAAGCGCCATTACTTGATTGCCAAGCCCCATAGAAAGGCTTGCGGCAGTATCCTTGGCTTCGTAGTTCACTTTGCCAGTTCTTTTGGCCAAAAACATTTCAAGCAAAACCGTAATGACAAATATCGGAATTGCAATATCAACCGGATCTGGCAAATCAATATCTAAATATTCGGGCATTCTAGGCTACTTTCGCTAATAATTCTTCTAAGGCATCGGGGTTAAATGTCTTTTTCATTGGTGCAAATCCAAGGTCATCAAAATCGAGCGTAATTTGATTGCCCTTGCCCTTTATGTCAGATTTGGCAATACGGCGGACACTTAATTGATCACCCATAGACACAATCAATAATAGGCTTTTATCCATGGTCGAGGCAAAGGCACAAAGCCCGTCATTAGAAATTACAATATCATCAAGATTTAGGGTCGCATCATAATTTTTAACTGCAATGGCAGCATCATCTTTAATTATGAGGCGATTTTGCGAAAGCCCCATAAAGAATGCGATAGCAACCATTCCGGCTGTGCCGATT
>CAYTWK010000199.1:0-4182 GCA_964442095.1 uncultured Caulobacteraceae bacterium
ACTGACCCAGGTGATGGAATCCCTACTTATGATTGCGTTGGCAAATTTGCTTCGCAAGCAAATGGCGGCCTATATACTGCCACTTGCGGTATTCCTAACCCAGAATGGCGTCACCGTTTCCGTGCTGCTTGGTCAACTCCTTGGGACGTAACTTTCTCAGGAACATGGCGTCATTATGGCAAAGTTAGCCGCGGTGGTTCATTCATCGACAGCAACTTTGACGCAGAAAACTATTTCGACCTTTCTGCTGATTGGGATATCAAAGACAATTTATCTGTCCGCGCAGGTATGAACAATATCTTTGACAATGATCCACCATTGTCTGGTTCTGTTGGTACAACTGGTAACGGTAACACTTACCCACAAACATACGACGCTTTGGGTCGTTGGGTATTCGTCGGCGTTACAGCTAAATTCTAAGATTAGTCTTAGTCAAATAATAAAAGGCGGGCCACATGGTCCGCCTTTTTTATTGCCAAAACTGACATAAAAATTCAATTATTGCATATCGTCAAATTCGCGCTTGGCCAAAAGAATTGCGTCAACCATTTCGCGCTCCACCGGCGTCAAAAGCGGGTTCCAGACGTCGGCAATCATAACATAACGGATTTCGTCACTATCATTCCAAGCTTCGTGTTCTATAGTATCATCAAAAACAAAGGCTTCACCAATTTTCCATTCACGAATTTCATTCCCACACCTAAAGCCGCAATTATCGGGTATTTTTAGAGGCAAATGACACAATAGTCGTGTATTAGTTGAGCCTGTATGCGGCGGGATTCGCGTATGTGGTTGTAGGACAGAAAAGACCACAGTCGGGCCGAATTGCGGCTGATGCGCCAAAGGGATTTTTTCAAGAATTTTTGAGGTTTGCGGGCACAATTCATGAACTTCATCAAACCTCTTTCCATCGCGATAAAAGTGAACTGTGCTCCATTCTGGATTATGATTTAAATATTCCCATTGGTTTAGTGGCACGCCTTCACCATGTTGGACATAGGGCGAAAAAGTGTCCCAGCGATGTTTTATTATCGATTGGGCTTCGGCCTGTATTATTGGGGTTGCTGCCTCCAGCTCCTCAATCCAAGGGAAAAATTCACGCTCCCAGAATTGGATTGCTGGCAATTGCGGCATATTCATCAATAGACCCTCATGGACATATTGCTTTTTTATACCGGCAAAAATATCAAGACATTCATCGGCGCGCTTCAATTCCAATGATGAATGCGCAGCCCGAATAGACTGAGTTCTTTCGCGCAAATAGGCATGCAGCGCGTTTTTATTATTCTCCACAGCTCGCTTGGCATGAACAATTGCCGCATTAATTTGCGGCGCAGCCTTTTCGCTTGGAGGTGCAAGTTTTATCGCCGCTTCAAATGCGCCCGCAGCAGCACGCTTTTGCCCCATTTGCTCTAATACAGCGCCCTTCCATAAATGGGCAAGGAAAAGATATACATCCTTCGCAATCGCACGGTCTAATGCCGCCAATGCCTTGGGCAGATCGCCGGTTAATTTATAAACCAGCCCCAAATGCAAAGGAATAGAAGTTTCGTTTGGCTCTTTGGCTTCTGCTTCTAATAGCATTTCCAATGATTTTTTATACTCGCCGCGTTTAACTAATTCTAAAGCTCTTCGGACCAATAGGCGCGGATGATCTGCCGCAATTTTTTCTAGCTCTTGCCAAATCTCATTTGCGCTTTGAATTCGCCCGAAACTCTCTTCGTTTTCAGCGCGCTCAATTAGTGATTGAACAAAAACATCTTTTGCAGGCAATTGATTTTCCGAAGTCATGCGGGCCCTATCCTTTGACGCAAACAATAGGATTTTACAATTAATTGGTTTTTGCGGCCAATACTAGGCGTTCTGGCGCGTTTTAACACCCTTAACTAAACCTTGCTTTGGCCGTTCTAGCGAACCCTAATCGGCTCGCTTGATTGGGTTTGTCCCGATTGGCTATTTCGGATTATTTGATTTAGCTTTTCATCGCCAACCAATGCACCCAAAACCGCAGCCGCGCGCACGCTTTGCGCACTTGCGCCGAACATTGCTGCTAGCGCCTTGATGGGATCTTCCTCTTGAGAGAATGATTTAATGGTAACACTTTTCTTTGCATCAATCTTTGCAAGTGCCTTGGCCTCATTTATGGCTGCACGAAGGCCGCCAATCGTATCAACCAGCCCCAATTCACGCGCCTGAGCGCCTGTATATACACGGCCCTTGGCGATTTCTTGAACTCTTGCGATTGGCAATTTACGTCCCGAAGCGACCTTACCGGTAAAGCTTTCATAGATACGTGCCATAGAAGCGCGAAATTGCTCACGTTGCGAATTTGTGAATGGCTGCGCGCCTGAAAATGCTGAAACATAAGGGCCGCCAATTTCAATGCCCGACACATTTGCACCAGTATAGCGGTTTAAAGCACCATTAATTGCCAATTTGCCGCCCAAAACCCCTATCGAGCCGGTTATTGTTGATGGCATAGCAACGATTTTATCGGCATTTGCGGCGATATAATAACCGCCAGAGGCTGCATACGCACCCATAGATATTACCACCGGTTTTTTCGCAATTTTCGCACGTTCAACTGCGGCCCATATTTGCTCCGAAGCCAAAGCTGATCCACCGGGCGACGAAACACGCAAGACTATTGCCTTTACATCATCATCATCAGTTGCCTCGCGAATAGATTGCACCATGGCATCTGAAGTAATATTGCTTTCACCACCAAATCCACTAGGCGTGTCAGGTCCAGTTATTATAGCCCCCTCACCGCCAATAAGCGCTATTGTTGGGCCATGGGTTTCATCAGGCATATATTCAGCGAAATCCACCAAAGTGGCGGTATCTTTGCCACCTGCTTTTTCTAGAGCTGCGTCCATTGCTTCTTCTGGCATACCAAGCCGATCCACCAATTTGCCATCTAGTGCAGATTTGGCAGAAAGCGGAGCTTGGTCCAAAAGAGCCTTTAATGGTTCGACGCCCATTTTTCTATCGACGGCAATTTCCGCAAGAAAGGCATTATAAACACCGGTCAAAAGACTTGTGGCAGCTTCACGGTGTGCATCTGTATAGTCTTTTTGGGTATAGACATTTGCCGCATTTTTATATTCGTAAAATTGCTCAAATTGGGCAGCAATGCCGAACTTTTCGAATAGACCACCAAGAAACGTGGTTTCAGCCATCAAACCAGTCGCAGAGAAATCAGATGGGTTTTGAAGCCAAATTTCATCGGCGGCACTAATGGCTACATAATTTGACAATGTGGGATATTCAAATCCTTGAGCGCTCGCGACAACCCATTTTCCACTTGCGCGAAAATCCTTTAAAGCTTGGCGAATTTCCTCGGCATGTGCCGGTGCCATTCCCATTTCGGGCGCGCGCAAAACCAAGCCTTTTACTTTTTTGTCAGTTTCAGCCGCCTCTAGCTTGCGCACAATTTGCACAATCGATGGCGAACCAGCAATCGCCGAAAATGGCGAAGCATTTGTCTGATCTGTTATTTCTTGACGCAAATCTAAGACCAAAACCGCGTGATTTGGCGTAACTGACTTTGACGAGCCAGCAGCAGAAGCAATTAAAATTATCGGAATAATAACAAAGAACAAAACTAAGCCAACGAAAACACCGGCTATTGTATATAAAAATTGCTTCAATTCTATCTCCTATTGGCAAGGGCCAAAAACTCTATATTCATTATCGATAAAGAATAAAAAAGTCTATATAATTTATTTCGTAATTTTACTATTGACCCTGTAATCAAGCTTAAATCTATTTGTTTTACATCAAAAGCCGCATTTGATACTTGCGAAGAAAGACAATTGGCTTTGATTGCGCGTCTCTAGATTAATATATCTATTGGGGTATAGCCAAGCGGTAAGGCACTGGTTTTTGGTGAGCGCTGCGGAGGTTCGACAAATCATGTATGATTTGGTCGCGTAACGAAGTGGAGCGCCCCGCAGGGGTGAAATTATTCCGCAATGGAATAATTTCAACAATCCTCCCACCTTATTCAGCCTTTAATCAAGCATAAATCAATTTGTTTTACATCAAATGCGGCAATTCAGACTTGCGAAGCGCGGCATTTGGCTTTGATTGCGCGTCTCTAGATTAATATATCTATTGGGGTGTAGCCAAGCGGTAAGGCACTGGTTTTTGGTGAGCGCTGCGGAGGTTCGACAAATC
>CAYTWK010000200.1:0-4162 GCA_964442095.1 uncultured Caulobacteraceae bacterium
TCTAAGGCTCGATTTTCGTAATAAGGGCTTTTTTGCCTTTAGGGGTTTTCGAGTTTTCAAAGGTGCAATAGTTTTGGCTTTTAACTTTGGCTTGTCTTTTTGCTTTGAATTTGTCTTTCGCTTGATTTGCATCAATTTAAGGCCTTGTAGCAATGAAAGCGGCGCATTCATTGCACCTTTATCGGGGTCCGCAAAGGCCGAGCCATATTTCTCTAGCCGCTCTTCAAGGCTGTCCAGAAACTCGTCTTCCCATTCACTAAGTGAATTATCGCTATTTTCGGGCGCGGTTTTGCCAGCCTTTTTTACCCGCGCGATTAGATTTATCGCCCTTTTGGTGAGTGCTGGATCGGTGCGCCGCGGCATTATTAGTTTTTAGATTTCACCCAAAGCATGAAGATAGAGCTCGAGCATTTGTTCTTCTTCTATGCGGGTTTTTTGATCTTTTTTGCGCAAGCGCACAATAGTTCTTAGGGCTTTTGTATCAAAGCCGAGAGCCTTTGCATCAGCATAAACTTCTTTTAATTGATCCATAATTTCGGCTTTTTCAGCTTCGATATTTTCAATTTTCGAAAGGTATTGGCGAAGTTTTTCCTTTGTGGTTTCGGTCAATGATTGCGGCACCACTATCTCTGCATGATCTAAATCCATTTGATTTCTCCTTGGCATCTCTATCAACAGCTTTTGCAAAAGGATTCAACCAATTTAACCACTTTATATTATATTAATTCACACCTTTGCGGGGCGCTGTTTAAGAAGGATATAGAAAGCGCCAGAACCGCCATGTTTTAGGTTTGCCTGTGATATGCCGGCTATCATAGGTCTAATATCTGCTGAATTGAGCCAGTCGCGTAATCTTTCGCGCAATATGCCCTTTGGCGCCTTCATAATGTCGCCTGACTTGTTTGAGATGTCACCCTTGCCGGTTATCACCAATACGCAACGCAAATTTTCCCAGTATGATTTGATTATAAAGCCCTCTAGGCGTTGCTGTGCCGCTATTTGATTGTAGCCATGCAAATCCAAAGTATCATCAATTTGCATTTTTCCGCGCCGAACTCTTTTGTGATTTGACGCTGCCTCTAAATGCCGAATGCTTGGCTCTTGCTTTTTTATCACCTTTGGCGCCAGCTCAAGGTGATAGGCTTTTGGCTTGTTTTCAATAATGGCCTTCGCTTGCTTTGGCTTTGGCAAGACAGGCAAAGTCTTTCCTTGGAGGGGCTTTGTAGTTTTCGCAATGCGATGCCAAAGCCGTATTTCATCATCACCTAATTGGCGTGTATGCGGACGGGTGCGACCTATTTTGGTCGATTTTGTCATTTGTTTTGGCTTTTTACCGGCTCAATCGTTTTGGGCAAAAGAGTCCAAAAATTAACATCATGATTTATCCGGCCCGCCGAGATGCCGGCTTCTACACCGGTTCCCCAATAATAATCACCGCGAATTGGACCCTTTATAGCCCCGCCCGTATCTTGAGCGATTACTAGGCGATTAAGAATAGTGTTTTCGCTCGCACTTATTCGCGGATTAAAGGCGGAAACAAAAATTGGAACACCATAAGCATGATATGCAGTATCTATCGCTAAGGCACCGCCAGCCTCAAGCGGAATACCTGCGCCGCCCCTTGGCCCTTCATTAGGATTATTAATTGGCTTAAGTTCGAAAAATACCGTGCGCGGATTGGCGTTTATAACCTCGCGCGCGATTTTCGGATCTGCTTTTTGAAACCAATTCTTTATCGCATCTGCCGATGCGCCACTTGCCTGCAGCTCTCCGCGCCTGATTAGTTCACGCGCCACAGACCCGAATGCCTTACCATTGTGACCAGCGAATGCAGCGCGAAATTGGCGGCCATCTGGCAATACTAGCCTTCCTGAACCTTGAATTTGCAAAGATAATGCATCGCCCATATTTGTCCAAGCAACGATGGGTGCGTTTTGTGGGGCGATTTCGGCGCGGCTACGATAGGGAACAAAGCGCGCGCCATCGATACGACCAACCACGCTTTTGCCGCGCAAGCTCGCATCAAATGCGCCTAAATCTATTGATAAAAGATCGCTTGGCTTGCCAAAGAGCGGTTCATTATTGATTGCATCTTGATTAAAATTGGCATTAATAATCGGTTCAAAATATGATGTAAGTCGGCCAGTTATGCCTTCTGCACTTACTTTCCAAGGAGTGAAATTCTGCTCCCAAAAATCTCGGTCATTAATATTCCTATCGTTAACGCGCGCACAAACGCCGACCCAATCAGCTATTTTTCCTGAATAGGTTACGGTATCCGATAGGGGTAAATTGGAATCGCGCCCACCCCAAACCGAGCAGCTTCTTGCGAATGCCCGCCTAGAAATTGATAAGTCCAATTCTGACCAAGAAGGCAAAGACGAAAATTCTGCTCGTTCAAAATTCAAAACAGAATTAACACCAGTTTGAACCGGTTGCGGTAGAACTGGAGGCGGAGCTATTGGCGGCGGTGGCGCAATAATCGGTGGAACTGAAGATTTGGGCTTTTGTGGCGGTTGAGCCTCACTAATTGGGCCAGTAGTGGCACAGGCTGACAAAGCCAATAAAATTATTAAAGAAAGGCCTGTTTTTAGGGATAATCTTGTTACTTTCACGCCGTCTCCACCGCAATCAATCGCCAAATTGGACTATTAGAACCTATAATTCTTTCAAAAGTCCAAATTTCTTGGGTATTGCGCGGTGATTTATCTTCATCTTTAAGAGTAGCGCTAAAATAGACATCGATTTGCACGGTCTTATTGATAATTTCAATATTTCTAATCTCTGGATCCGAAAGTTTAACTATTTCGGTTCTTTGATTATTATTGCCACGAGCCTTTATAATTTCGCTATAAGCGGCAAAAACCTCATCATTTAATAAAGGACGAAGCGAATTTTCATCGCCGCGGCTGAATGCGGAAATTATAGCCTCATATGCACTAGTGGCATTTTTTTCAAAAACGATTGGATCGAAATCTGGCATTAGCTGGCGAGTTTGAGTAATCTTTGAAAACAAATCCTTGTATTTCTGCTCGAAAGCTTGGGCTTTTGCAATTTCCTCAAGGGCTTCACCAAATTCTGGCTTGACCACAATCGAACTATTATTTTCGCCAGCCAAGGTCTTTTGAACCAGCCCACTATCTTTTAGTGCTGGCGGCGGCGCACCAGTTTTTTGGCCAAGCACCATATAAAGCTTCGCCAAAACTAAACCCGCAACAATCGCTAAAACTATTATGTCCAATGTCGTAATCCTAATATTCCAATAGAATAGTGAGAAAACATTCTAAGCTCAAGGACTTTTGATGTATTTAACTATTAAATTTTGGATTGGTTTATTGAATTGTTGTGTTTGCTTGCCCAATTACAAGAAATGGGCTAGTTGGGGCGCAAATTATGCAATCAAATCTATTTGTGCATATTATTTGGTCCATATCAATTGAAATTTGGCATATTAACTAAAGAGATAGAAAAATGAGCGAAGAAAATACTAATGATGCCCCAGTGGCAAACGGCGCAACAGCAGCTGAAGATAATATGCCAGCTATGCGGGTTTTGGCGCAGTATGTTAAAGATTTGTCTTTTGAGAACCCGAATGCCCCGGCCTCTCTTCGCGACGGCGAGCAACCAAAAATTGACCTACAGCTTGATGTTAGTGCGCGCGGTATGGAAGATCCACAAGTCTTTGAAGTTGACCTAAAAATTAGCGCAAAAAGTGAGCGCGATGGTCAAGCTCTTTTCGTTGCTGAATTGGTTTATTCTGGCCTCTTCCAATTTTCTGGCATTACCCAAGAAAGCCTAGAGCCAATGCTATTGATTGAATGTCCGCGAATTCTATTCCCATTTGCGCGTCAAATAATTGCAGATTGTTCGCGAAATGGCGGTTTCCCACCTTTAATGCTTGATCCAATGGATTTTGCATCGCTTTATTTCCAACAACGTCAAAGCCAAGGCGAAATTCCGCAAGCCTAGGGGTTAAAAAAAGGGGGTAAAATCTGTAGTGCAATATTGGCTTATAAAATCCGAGCCTAATGTTTGGTCGTGGGAAGATCAGTTAGCAAAAGGCAATGCAGGGGAACCTTGGACTGGCGTTCGAAATTATGGTGCGCGCAATAATTTGCGCGCCATGAAGCTCGGGGATTTGGCATTTTTCTATCATTCAAAT
>CAYTWK010000201.1:0-4160 GCA_964442095.1 uncultured Caulobacteraceae bacterium
GAGCAAGTGATTCCGAGCTATAGGAATTAATTGATTTGCCTAAATATTTATAAATCATGCGAAATATATCAACCGCAGTAGCCGATAATGCGATGCGGCCAGAATATTCGCTACTATCGAATAAATATTTCCAAGAATCAGGCATTTTGCCATTTTTCATCGCGGATTTGCGATAACCTATACCCTGCACTGCCCAAGTATAGGGAACAGAATATTTATTACCTAAGTCAAAATCAAGGTTCAGATATTGCGGCGCAATATTAACAAGATTGGGGATTTTTTTATGATCCAGCGGCAAGAGCATCCCCGATTGCCCCATTCTTTCGACATATTCCGCAGAAGGAACAATCACATCATAGAAATTTTTTCCATTCGCGATATTTTCAAACATCTCCTCATTATCGCCAAAGAAGCTAATATTAACGTTCACATCATTGGCTGATTTAAAGTCGATAAGTGTGCTCTCGCCGATATAAGTGTCCCAATTATAGACCTCTAAGGGTCTATTCTCATTGTAATCGTTTTCACTTTTGGAGCATGAGACAATCGACAAAGCGAAAGCGCTAGCGCCCATAGACGCCAAAAATTCACGGCGCCCGCGACCCTTTTTGCTTAGAAAAAGAGTCAATTCCTTTGCGCTAAGAGGTCTTTGTCCCAAATCAGTCCCCAGCATATAGTGTTAGAATATAACATAGACACATAAATGCGGGATACGCAAGCATAAATATATGATTTAATTAGATTAATTTAATATGCCTAAATTATGCGTTTCTAAAGTACCAATCAAAATCCTCAGTTGGTATTTGCGAATTATAGCGCGACTGTTCGGTTTTCTTTACGATGGAATACATTTTTTGGAAGCGCTCCCCAAAATATTCCTTTATTAGTGGGCATTTTTCGAAAGCCTCAACTGACCTATTCCAATCCATTGGCAGATCAACAGGTGATTTATCCATTTGGGAATAGCCATCGCCTTGGATAGGTGCACCCGGTTCCAATTTATTTTTTATTCCGTGATACGCACCAGCTAGCATTGCCGCCAAGCCCAAATAAGGGCTTGCATCGGCACCACTGATTCTATGCTCAATGTGGCGCGTCTTAGGGGGTCCTGCGGTAACCCTTAGGCCAACAGTGCGATTATTAACGCCCCAGATTGCCGATATTGGCGCATAGGAATTACCGACAAAGCGTCGATAAGAGTTTGCGTTTGGCGCAAAAATCGCCATAGAGCTTGGCATCATAGCCTGCATACCGGCAATCGCATGGCGCAAAATTTCACTACCTTCTGGCTTTTCGCTCGCGAAAATATTTTCGCCTTTGTCGTTAAGCACGCTTATGTGCAAATGCTGCCCATTACCGGCCATTCCCGCAAATGGCTTGGCCATAAAACATGCCTCCATGCCATGCTTAACCGCCACACCCTTCACAAGGCGTTTATACATCATTGCTTCGTCGGCGGCGCGAAGCGCATCTGCGCGGTGCTCAAGGCCAATTTCAAGTTGCCCAGGCGCAAACTCTGAAATTGCTGCTTCTATCGGAAGGTTTTGGGCGTCACCCGCGCTATAAATATCGCGGATAAAATCCATATGATCATCTAGTTCGCGAAGGCCATAAACTTCATTGCCAATTGCGGTATGACTAGAAACGGGAGACTTCGGTAAATGGGGGCGCGCACCAAATTCGCGCTGACCGCATAGATAAAACTCCAATTCACACGCGACATCGGGAATCATGCCGTCTTTTGCAAACAGATCAATAACATTTTGCAAAACGCCGCGCGGGTCCAAATCATGGATTGGGCCATCCAATTCATATAAAGAGACAATGCATTGAGCGACATCATCACCAAGCCATGGTGCGGCCACCAAAGTATTCGCCGCAGGTTTTGCCAATCTATCGGCATCACCATCTTCCCATACAAGACCAGTATCCTCGCAATCAGCGCCAGTCGTATCTACAACTGTAATAGAGCCGGGCAAATAGCGACCATGATTATAAACGCCCAATAATTCATGCGGCCTAATCCGTTTGCCGCGCGGAACATCGGTTAATGGGGAATAAATTATATCAATAAAGCGGATTTGCGGATTTGCAGCCAAAAAAGCCTCAGCTTCTGATTTATTGGCAATTTGGGCTGTATGCCCATTTTTAAGATTTTTATTCAAGATTTTTCCTATACTTTAAGCAATAGATGTTCACGTTCCCAAGCAGATACTACGCCTTCAAAACTATCAAGTTCAAGCTCTTTTACAGCAGCAAAAACGCGGCAAAAGTCTTCGCCCAAAACTTCACGAATTGGCCCGCATTGTTTAAAGCGTTCCAATGCTTCATCGAGGGTGCGTGGCAAAGAGCGTGGCAATTTATAGGCCGAACCTGTTAAGGGCGCAGATGGCTCTAGGCCCATCTGAATACCAACATAGCCACACGCCAAAGATGCCGCAATTGCAATATATGGATTGCAATCGGCCCCCGGAAGGCGGTTTTCAACGCGGCGATTCTGCCCATCTGATAATGGCACACGCAAGCCGCAAGAGCGATTATCGCGCCCCCATTGCACATTAATCGGCGCATCATATTGTGGGCGCATGCGCCTAAAACTATTAACGTTTGGCGCAAACAAAGGCGCACATTCGGGCAAGAATTTTTGCAATCCAGCAATATAAGAGCGAAATAATGGGCTATCTTGGCCATTGGCATGAGCAAACAAATTATTGCCAGTTTTGATATCTTGTAAGGATTGATGAATATGCATCGCGGAGCCTGGCTGATTATCCATTGGCTTTGCCATAAAGGTTCCATAAACACCATTTGCAAGCGAGACTTGGCGGAAAATACGCTTAAAAATTATCACCTGATCGGCCAAATGCATCGGCTCGCCGTGATTAAAGTTTACTTCCAATTGCGCCGCACCGGCTTCGTGAATCAAGGTATCAATATCAATATCGGCGATTTCGCAATATTCATAAACTTGTTCGATTAGGTCTTCATATTCATTGATTGCTTCAAGGCCATAGGGTTGCGAAACGGTTTCCGCACGACCAGAGCGCCCGATTGGGGTTTCAAGTGGTAAATCTGGGTCAGTATTTCTTGAAGTTAAGAAAAATTCTAACTCGGGGGCAACCAAAGGGTTCCAGCCTTTGGCATTGTATAATTCGATTACGCGCCGCAAGACTTGGCGCGGGGCCAAATCAATCGCTGTGCCATCATTAGTTAGTGCGTCACATAGAACATAAGCAGTTGGCGTGCGATATCCGGGGGCAACACAAATAGAGCTTTCATCGGGGTGCAACACACAATCAGGATCGGCGATTGCCTCATCCTCCTCTAGCATCTCAGGGTATTCACCCGTCATGGTCACCGTCAGAATCGATGATGCAATGCGCATGGTTCGACGCGAAGTGCCAAGCAAGAATTTTGCCGCCGGCAATACTTTGCCGCGAATAATGCCATTCATGTCAGGAAGCATTAATTCAATTTCGGCAATACCTTTTTCTTTCAACCAGCTTTCGAGTGCGCGTTGCGAGCTCGTATTTTTTATTTCACTCATGATGCACCTTATTTGTAATTTTGATTAATATCTCTCGCATAGCATTGGCGAAATTGATAGCTAAATCTTGCGCGTGGTTTGGACCGCACAAAACCATATTATGAAAAGGGGTGACTAAAAACCCCCTATTGAGAAGCCCTAAATGCAAAGCGCTTTCAAGCTCGTGATCAATTGTGGCCTTCATTTGCTTGGCGTTTTCAGGGATTGAGCTTGAAAAAACTATCTCAAATCTTGCGCCAATTCGAATAATTCTCCAGTCTAGGCCGAATTCTTTGAAAAGCCTCTCTAGTTCGACTTGAACGCTCTTTGCGCTATTTATCATGTCATCATAAACTTCGGGGCGCATCAAATTTGAAAGACTTGCCCGAAGTGCCTTTATCGACATTAAAGATCCGCCCAAAGTCGTGCCAACGCCCGAATGTCCATTTGGCAATTTTGCGCGCGCGGCATCAAGCACTTGCTTTACATTTTCACTAAGACCCCAAACCGCGCATGGCACACCGCCCGCAATTGCTTTACCGGCCACAAAAATATCCGGCGATAAATTATGCACGCGGCAATAGCCGCCAAGTCCCGAAGATAAAGTATGGGTTTCATCCATTAAAACCAAAGT
>CAYTWK010000202.1:0-4158 GCA_964442095.1 uncultured Caulobacteraceae bacterium
TTCCCCCGCTAAGCGGCCAAGATTATCCCACATTGCCACCAAAAGCTCTTTTTCCTCATTGCTGGAGATATTTGGAAAGGCGAGGCGAATATTTCGAGAAGCGGTTTTGTGCGAACTAGATAGAGGCCCAAAGCGGCGCGCAAGTTTAGAGCCCTCATTGGAGGCTTTATCAATATCCATTTTCCCATAAGAATTCCAATAGGCATGAAAGGCCCAGGATTCTATGTTTTCGAAAATAGCGGAAAAGAATTTATTGCTCATTGCCTTTGTATATCGGGTAGATTGCGCCAAATTGCAAGTTATACGGCATTCAAAAGCGCCAAAAGACTAGCTTCATCTTCAAATTCGATTTTAATTTTTACCACTTCGACATTCTGCGCAAACTCCTTTGGCAAGCGCACAAAGTCTTTCTCGGTGGTTATTAGTTTGGCTTTGGAATGTTTTGCAATTGCTACTAAATCATCTAATTGCTTATGTGAATAAAAATGATGATCTGGGAAAGGAAGGAAATCTATAAGTTCGGCGCCCATTTCAATAATAGTATCATGAAATTTTTCGGGTCTTCCAATGCCGCAAAAGCCAACATAGCGCCCGCTTAGTTTGGGATTAATGGGCACAAGATTTGCAAACAAAATTGGCTTTTGAAAACCTTTCAAAGTCTCCTCGGCTTTGTCTTTATCGCCAATCCAAATCACTGCATCGGCACGCGCAAGCCCAGTTTGCGGCTTTTCGCGCAATGGCCCAGCCGGCACAATTCTCTCATTGCCAAAACCAACAGCACCGTCGATAACTATTATCGATACATCCTTTTGAATATATGGGTTTTGGTGAGCATCATCGAGTATTAAGGTTTTAAAACCATTTTCAATCGCCAATTTTGCGGCTGCCAATCGATCTTCACCAATAAAGACCGCGCCATCCTGGGCGAGCATATATGGCTCGTCGCCGCACATTCGCACATTCATGTTTTCAAATTCAATCCTAAGCGGATCTTTTACGCTGCCGCCATAACCGCGCGAAACAATTGCGGCCTTTTCAAAGAGCCTGCGAGTATGGCGCGCAATTGGGGTTTTGCCGGTGCCGCCAAGTGAAATATTGCCAATGCTTATTACTTTCGCATCTAGTTTTTGCGGTATAATTTCTCGCAGCTTCTTTTGTGTGAAATAGTCATAGACCCAAGATAGCGGCGTCAATAATAGCCGTATCATTGGCGCGCTATCTCTGCCCGATTTGATATTCCAAAAGCTAGGCGGCCGCATTATTTTATACTTTCCTTTTGCTTGGCATCTAAAATGGCTTTTAGCCCGAGCACTGTCTGCTGCAGCGCGCCTTTTGATTTGGCAATTGTAAGGCGCGCCCTTTGGGTCATATCAAGGCATAGACTTGGGTTTGAAAATAGTTCGGCAATTTTTAAAGCAATAAAACTACAATCAATATTACGTATTATGATTGCGCCTTGGTCGGTTTCCAATTGGTCATAGATGTCTGCAAAATTATGCACATATGGCCCACTTAGGATTACTGAGCCAATTTGCGCAGGCTCAATTGGATTATGTCCGCCGATATTGGGAACTAAAGATCCCGCAACGAGGCTTATGCCAGAAAGCGACATCGCATTGCCCATTTCACCCATTGTATCCCACAAATATACCGAAGTTGACGCGTCCGGTAATTCGCCAATACCCCTACGGCGCACTTTTAGGCCAAGTTTCGAACACGCTAGCATGATATTTTCCGCACGCTTGAGGTGACGCGGCGCAATTATCAAGAGCGCATCTTTCATTAGGCTTGATAGAGTGCTTTGCACCCCTAAAATTAGCCCTTCTTCGGCTTCATGGCTAGAGGCGCAAAGCCAAACCGGACGATTGCCAATTCTTTTTGAAATATCATTTATTATTGTCTCATCAAGCACGGGCGGTGGTGCAGCCATTTTTAAATTGCCTGCCTCGGACATATTTTTTACGCCCAAAGCGAGTAATCCTTGCCGGGTTAGCTTGTTTGCAGGCGAAACGAAATCAAACGGCGCAAATAAATATTCACCGCTCTTGTAAAACCGCAACCATGATTTTAGGTTTTCTTTGGTCATGCGCGCATTTATTAGTGCACTTGGAATATTTTTGGCGCGCACTTGCTCCAAGAGATTGGGCCAGATTTCGCCTTCAACGAAAATAGCCAAATCGGGCACCCAATTTTCAATGAAACCCTTTGTCGCGCTAATAGAATCAATTGGCGCTAATTGATAAATATCTCTTTTGTCGATTTGGCGCTCCAATAGATGCGCCGAAGTTAGAGTCTGCGAAGTTAATAAAAACCGCAAATTTGGCATTAATTGGCGCAATTGATAGGCGGTATGAAGGCCAATCATGCTTTCGCCAACGCTTGCGCCATGTATCCATACCAATTGTTCATTGTCACCTAGCGTGGGGCACGCCAAAAGATTTTGCCCGAGCCGTTCGTTAATGCGTTCTGGGTCTTCTTTGCCCAATTTGGCGCGGTGGCGCAAAATATAGGGCGCAACCCATGCCAAAGCATTGGTCAAAGCGCGGTATATCTTTATTGTAATTGTCGGCGCGGGCTTGTTCATATATCAAGATGCCGTTTCGTTTGGATTTGCCACTGGCTCTATCGCAGCCGGTTCAATTAAAGGGCCGCCGACCATGGCCTCGGCGCGCAGAGTTATTTCATTCAGACTATTTTCGAGTGCAAGCCTTGCGGCCTCATCATCATTATTTTCAACCCAAATCGGCGCGCCGTATATTATCACACCCTTGGAAAAAAGTGGCGGCAGGACGAACCTGTCCCAAGATTTTGTATATTTAGAATTTTCAACCGCCGCAGTGGCCGGTATCATTGGCACATTTGCCGATTTTGCAATCCTTGTGGAACCCGCTTGAACTCGCATTCTAGGCCCTCTTGGGCCGTCGGGTGTAATTGCCGCGCATTTGCCGCTCTTGGCATGGTTTATTAGTGCCCGAACTGCTTGCAATGCACCTTTATCAACAAGGCCATCCTCACGCTGCCGCGCCGAAGAGCCGCGCGCGGTTGGATAGCCGGCAACTTCAGATGCGGTGGCGATAATCTGCCCATCTCTTGATTGCGAAACCATCATTAACATTGGTTGCGCCTTTGGCGGTAGGGGCCAAAAAGTTGCCGCAGTCATGATCCTTGAATGCCAAAAGCAAAGCACCATGCCCAATTCGCCTTCCCAAATTGGTTTGACATTTTCTTCGCCGATAATTGTCCAGCGCGTAGTAAGGCGCACTAAATGCATATAAAGCGCGATAATGCGCGCAATTAGCCATTGAACGGGCCTAGATCTGGTGATGCGTTTTAACATTTTTTCTCTTTATAGAATTTTTATCTAATGTGCGAGTGCGCACTTGCAACAGGTTTTTACTTGGCGCATTAACAAATATTATTACGGAGTTTTCTTTTGGCAAAATTTGATGTCTCAACCCCCGAAGGTTATAAACACGCATGGAATGATTATTGGTGGAAAGACCATGCCTTTTTGCGCGAAAATTTCCAAAATGCCCATCAAATCTCGGATAGAATGTGGCGCACCAATCAGCCCAGCCCCGAACAATTAAAGGGCTGGAAAGAGCGCGGCATCAAAACCATTGTCAATTTGCGCGGCGATACCGATTCTAGTTTTACTGCACTTGAAAAAAAGGCATGCGAAGAATTGGGGCTAAATCTGTTATTTTTCAAGGTTGAAAGCCGCGGCGCACCTGACCCCGAAATTATGCGCCCCTTAGAGGCGGCTTTGAAAACTCTTGAATATCCCGCATTAATGCACTGTAAATCGGGTGCAGATAGGGCAGGCTTTGCAAGCGTATTTTATCTTTATCGCATAGAGGGCGTTCCGCTAGAAGAGGCGCGCAAACAATTAGCCCTAAAATATCTTCATGTTAGCGCGGGTAAAACCGGCATACTTGGCCATTTTTGGGATGAGTTTGACAAAGCCAATAAAGCAAGCGGAATAGAATTTTGGGATTGGGTCGATAATGTTTACGACCGCACCAAATTGCGCGCCGAATTCAAACCAACGCCAGTGGGGTCTTGGTTGGTGGATAGGGTTCTAGGGCGGGAGTAATTCACTTTTGTGAAAATACGCTATCTAGCGGCAAATCTTCGCTTGCAAATATGTCCAATATT
>CAYTWK010000203.1:0-4145 GCA_964442095.1 uncultured Caulobacteraceae bacterium
CTGCTCCAGCATGGCAACGACCGACCAGTATTCCTGAGGCTTGAACACCTCGATTTCCAGTTCGCGGTCGCAGATGAGCCGCAAAGCCACGGACTGCACACGTCCAGCCGAACGGGCACCCGGAAGCTTGCGCCACAGGACAGGCGATAATGAAAAGCCAACTAAATAATCTAGTGCGCGGCGGGCAAGATAGGCATCGACTAATTCTTGATTTATTTCGCGCGGATTCGCCATAGCCTCTAGAACGGCAGATTTTGTAATTGCATTATAGGTAACGCGTGAAACTGGCACTTTGCCCAAAAGTTTTTTTTCGCGCAAAACTTCAACAATATGCCAGGAAATTGCTTCACCTTCCCTATCGGGGTCGGTCGCGAGAATTACGCCATTAGAGCGTTTTACTTTTTCAACTATCGCTTTTATGTGCTCTTTCCCGCGTGCATCAGCCTCCCAATGCATGGCAAAATCATTTGCAGGCTCAACCGAGCCGTCCTTTGACGGTAAATCACGAACATGGCCAAAGCTGGCTATGACTTCATAGCCCGATCCCAAATATTTGTTTATGGTCTTGGCTTTGGAAGGGGATTCAACAATAACTACTTGCATTATTTCAATCTATAAACTTTTCTTCATTCGCCTTGCGTTGTTTAAAGGTGCTTTGTCAAGTTTAGACAACATTGAAGGGCCCTAAAAACTTGCCACCATATTGCCATGACGCATAAATGCACGTCCGTCTAACTCTAATTCTACGATTATTGCCGCCACTGTGCGCCACGGTAGCCCCGTTTGCTGACTTAACTCATCAAGAGAAATTGGCGTTGGCGATAAAAGCGCTGCGATTTCTTCGATTGAAGATTTGTCGATTTTGAGTGATTGGTTTGTAAAGCCATTTAACGAAAAATCTGGTTCGCGCATTTTTTGAAATCCTTCAAAGCAGGCGATGACGTCTTGGGCTGATGTTATTAAGGCCGCGCCATCTTTTATGAGAGCGTTTGGCCCATAAGCACGCGGATCAAGCGGTGACCCTGGAACCGCCATGACTTCACGGTTTTGCTCTAGCGCATATCGCGCTGTAATCAAAGATCCTGATTTTTCTTCGGCTTCTATGACGATTATTCCCATAGATAGGCCAGAAATAATTCGGTTGCGGCGCGGAAAATCGCGCGCAAAAACTTGTGCGCCAAAGGGGTTTTCAGAAACGATTAGCCCATTTTCTTTGATTTTATGATAAAGTTCGCAGTGCTCTGGCGGATAGATATGGTCAATGCCGCCCGCAACAACGCCGATTGTGCCACTATTAAGAGATGCAATATGCGCTGCCCCATCAATACCGCGCGCAAGACCGGAGGCCACAACAAACCCAGCAGCCCCAAGCCCAGAGGCGATTTCACGCGCCATACGTATGCCAATGCCAGAAGCATTGCGCGCGCCAACTATGCCGATAGTGGGTTTTGAAAACAAAGATATATTACCAATAACGCTTATTATCGGGGGCGGCGGTGCAATTTGCGCCAATTGTTTAGGAAAATCGCTCTGACTCGCCAATAAAAATTTGCCGCCAAAATCGTGCGTATTTTTAATTTCGGCCTCAATTGCTTCGGGCTCTGGCGCTTTGTATTTTTGAGCGCCAAGTTTGGTTGCAAATTTAGGTAATTGGGTAAGTGCAGACTTCGCGTCACCAAATTTTGCCAAAAGGCCGAAAAAGGTTATTGGGCCGATACCATCGGTTCGCGCAAGGCTTAGCCAATCAAATAGTTCTTGTTCAGATTTGGATTTGGACAATTAGTCTTCTTTGCCTTTTTCGCTCTTTTTTGCGCCAATCTTTGGTTCTTCACCCTTCAAAAGGCGCGCTATATTCTCTTGATGTCTTACTATTATAAGTAGTGATAAAAAGCAAATCGCGCCAATTGAAATGCTGCTCAAATTGAATAAAAGCCCGAAAAGCGGTGCAAGTATTGCTGCCGCTAGTGCTGCCAAAGATGAAAACCGAAATACAAATGCAAATGCGAGCCAGATGGCCGCTGCGAATACGCCCGCGGGCCACGACCCAACTAAAAGAGTTCCAAAAAAAGTTGCAACGCCTTTACCGCCTTTGAATTTTAGCCATACTGGAAAGCAATGGCCAAAGAATGCCGCAGCGCCGGCGATAAAACCTAAGTCAATTCCGTAGAAATGCCTAACAATTGCCAGAGCAAGCCCTGCTTTGCCCGCATCGAGTATCAAAGTAATAATTGCAATATCTTTACGGCCTGTGCGCAAAACATTTGTTGCGCCAATATTACCCGAGCCAATCGAGCGAATATCCCCATGACCGGCCATTTTTGTTATAATTAAGCCAAATGGTATTGAACCCAGTAAATAGCCAAAGACAATTGCTATTAATATCGTTGTTATTTCCATAAACGCCCCCTTTATGGCCCTATTAGTTTTTTATTTTACATGTCCATTTTCAATATCATAGACTTTTTCGCCATCAACCCAAGTTTGCAAGACTTTGCCCTGTAATAGTTTTTCATCAAAAGCGGCATTTTTTCCTTTGGAATATAATTTATCGGCATCAAATTTAAATGGTGCACCCAAATCAACTATAATCAAATCCGCTGGCGCACCTATTTTGATTTTGCCCTGTTCAAGGTTCAATAGTGTCGCGGGGTTGCACGTCATTGGCGCAAGTAATTCCAATAATTCCAATGAGCCATCATGATAAAGGGAAAGCGCCGCGGGAAGTAGAGCCTCTAAAGCGCTTGAGCCAAAGCTTGCCTCATCAAAGGGGAGGCGCTTTTCTTCGGCTGGTCGCGGCGTGTGTCCAGAAACTATAACATCAATTATGCCGCCTTTTATGGCATCAATTAGTGCCAATCTGTCATTTTCAGAGCGCAGCGGCGGTGATAATTTCGCAAAAGTGCGATAATCACCAATATCATTATCATTCATAGTTAGATTATGGATATTCACCGAGGCATAGACATCAAGTCCACTTGATTTTGCACTTTCAATCAATGGCAATGTTTTTGCTGAGGAAATCATATCCAATAGCAAGCGCGCGCCAGTAATTTGCGCAAGGCTGATGTCGCGATTGGCAAAAATGGTCTCTGAGGCGGCGCTAATTCCCTTTAGGCCCAGACGTGAAGCCAATTCCCCTGAATTTGCAACACCCGAACCCGCGAGCCACGGATCTTGGGGGCGCGTCATAATCAAAGCGTCAAATGCGCACGAATAATTCATTAGACGCTGCATTATCAAAGTGTCCTTAATGGGACTATTGCCATTTGAGAATAAAACGGCACCGGCATCATTCATAAGGCCGATTTCGGCCATTTGTTCGCCCAAAAGACCCTTTGTAAGAGCGCCAGATGGCAATACTTTCGCCAAGGAATGATCGCGTCCACGTCGCTTTATGAAATCAACCATTGCCCCATCATCAATTGGGTGGGCGGTATCTGGCATGATTACCATTGTAGTAATGCCGCCCGCAACCGCCGCTTTGCCTGCTGACTTTAGGGTCTCAAAGTGTTCGGCCCCGGGTTCACCAGTTGAAACACGCATATCAATAAGGCCGGGGCAAAGCGCATGACCATCGCAATCAATTATTTTCGCATTTGGTGCGTTGATGCTTTCGTCAATTTCTTTGATTATACCATTTTCTATTAAAACCTGTGCTGGCCCATCAAATCCAGAACTAGGGTCAATTAGACGGGCATTTATAAATAGAAAACTACTCATCATTGCCCCCAAACGAGTTTAAAGCCTCTAAGATTGCCATTCGCATGGCAACACCCGATTCAACTTGATCTACAATCAAAGAAATTTGCGGGTCATCGGCAATATCACTATCGATTTCAACACCTCTATTCATTGGCCCAGGGTGCATTATTTTGACTTTATCCGAGGCGTATTTTAATCTTTCGCGGTCAATACCCCAAAATCTGAAATACTCACGCGGACTCGGTAGGTATGAACCTGACATTCTCTCATGCTGCAGACGCAGCGCCATAATAATGTCTGCGCCTTCGATGCCTTTTTCGATAGAATTATAGACACTTACGCCCCATTTATCGGCATCCCCGGGCATGAGGGTTGGCGGCGCAACCAAAGAAACCCGCGCCCCAAGCATTCCCAATAGCATTACGTTTGAACGCGCAACCCGC
>CAYTWK010000204.1:0-4144 GCA_964442095.1 uncultured Caulobacteraceae bacterium
GCATGAGTGCATGCCACTTGCCACCTGCCACCTGCCACCTACTGCCACCTGCCACCTACTGCCACCTGCCACCTGTTGCCTACTGCCATGTCCTGCACATTGTTAGCAAAAAATAGAAACCGAATTCCATTGGCAATATGATAACAAACCGAAACCAATATTCCAAAAATGGCAAGCTGCGCTAATGGCGAGCCGATAATTTTTGCAAAGCAATTATAAGTTTCGCCACCGGCAGCGAGCGCAATAATCCACCATAAAAGCAATAAAATACTCGCAACATTTGCAACGCCAGACACACGATGAAAAATCGAGCTTGCCATAGTGGCATGCCAGCGCCAAATTTGAAGATGCGGCGACATTGGCCGCGCAATCGGCTTTTTTGAATTTGCCATAAAAGGCCCCTATTTTATAAAGAATTTTTGCCAAAATTAAAACAAATCACTTTAGCAAATCTAACTATTACATCTTAATAATACTTTCTAGTTTGCGGTCAATTAGAATGGCTTAATATAGACTAAAAGATGACAGCGCATTGTGCATAAATTTCGAACTTTCAAAACCTATGCGCTTGGTATGGGTAAATTCTTTACCAATTCTGAACGCTATAATCACGATATTTAAATAGATTTGTGCCTATTATGGCAAAATGAAAACCCTTCTGATTGAAACCGGTCAACCGCCAGAGCCAATTTTTGAACAATTTGGTGATTATCCGCGCATGATGATTGATTTTATATCTCCGTTTTTGCCAGATGCAGAATTTGAAATTTGTTCTTTGATTAAGAACGAAAGATTGCCTAGATTAGACCATATTTCTAGCATCATTATTTTAGGATCGCCACATGGTGTCTATGATGACATTGCATGGATTAACCCTTTAATGAGCTTTATTCAAAGTGCCGCTTATCGGCAAATACCTCAAGTCGGGATTTGTTTTGGTCACCAAATAATTGCCAAAGCAATGGGCGGAATTGTTGAAAAAGCGCCAAATGGTTGGGGCATTGGTTGCCATTCATATGATTGCCGATTAGAAAATTATTGGAATAGTGCGCCGCAAAAGCTTAATCTATTGGTATCACACCAAGACCAAGTTATCGAAAAACCAAGAGATTCTATTGTGCTTGCCCATTCAAGCTTTACGCCGAATGCCATATTGGCTTATCCGGATTATAATATTCTAACCTGCCAAGCCCATCCAGAATATTCGCGCGATTTTATTCGAGCGATTATCGAATATAGGCGCGGCACTCGTTTTTGTGATGAACTAGCCGACAAAGCAATCGCATCCCTAAAGAATGAAATTAATCCAGATGAATTTGCCAAATTAATGGCCGCGCACATTATTTCCGGCCAAAACTTTGCGACCGAAAAATTGCAAAAATTCGCATAATGCGCAAATTTACTCGCCTAGGATGGTATCTATAAACTTATGCGCCTCTTGGTCTTGCCACTCTACCGCGCCATCAATTCTTGCTATTTCTTTGCTATTTTTATCATAAATTATTGTCACTGGCAGGCCCTTCGCCTTGAGCGGAAAGGCTATACGCATACGCGGGTCTGAATAAAAATGAAGGCTATCGCCAGCAAGCTCTTTTAGTCGTTTGCGCGCAAATTCATTTTTGTCGGCCCTATCAAGATTAATGGCGACTAATTTTAAACCCTTTTGCGAATATTTTTCAGATAATTCGCCAAGCGCAGGCATTTCACGAATACAAGGTGCGCACCATGTGGCCCAAACATTCACCAATACATAAGAGCCCTTGAAATCCAAAATCGACATTTCTTTGCCATTTGCATCGATAAAACTATCTTTAGGTGCTATTGGTTTGGCATCATCGATAATTAGTCGTGATAAAACGCCTGTTTTGAAGCTTTTCAAATCGGTTTGTTTTGGGCTAAGGACGAAAGCATAATAGATTGCCACCAAAATTAGGACAAAAAGGGCAAACAGAAGCATAGAGAATATTTTTAATCCTCTTATTCTTATTTGCTCTTTTTTCGCGATTTTTTGGTCTTGTTGGTCTGTCATAATATTCGTTTGGAAATTGTTTTATGAGTAATAAAGAAAAAAAATCAAAAACCCAACAAAAAATGTGGGGCGGCCGCTTTGAAGCACTACCAAATGAAGCGCTACAGGCTATTAATGCATCAATTAATATTGATAAAAAAATGTGGCGCGAAGATATTGATTGTTCTTTAGCGCACTCGGCTATGCTAGCCAAAGCAAAAATTATCAGTGAAGAAGACAAGGGCGCAATCCATAAAGGCTTAAAACAAATTGCCGATGAAATTGAAAGCGGTGATTTTGATTTTAAAATTGAGCTTGAGGATATTCACCTGAACATTGAATCAAGGCTTACCGAATTAATAGGTGAAGCAGGAAAGCGCCTTCATACCGGAAGATCGCGCAATGATCAGGTTGCAAATGATTTTAAATTATGGGTGCGGCGTGCATTATTGGCAAGCATAGGCCAAATCGAAAAATTACAAACAACCCTAGTTAACCGCGCCGACGAACATCACGATTGGATTTTGCCAGGTTTTACCCATTTACAAACCGCCCAGCCTGTAACTTTGGGGCATCATTTATTGGCCTATGTTGAAATGTTGGCGCGCGACATAATGCGGGCGCAATCGGCATATCATAATGCTGGCGAATGTGTTTTAGGCTCTGCCGCTTTAGCGGGCACACCATTTCCACTTGATAGAGATTTCACAGCCGAGGAATTAGGATTTGATGAGCCAAATGCCAATTCAATGGATGGAGTTGCAAGTCGTGATTTCGCACTAGAAGCGCTTGGGTTCTTATCAATTGCAATTATAAATCTTTCGCGTCTGGCCGATGAGATTGTCCTTTGGTCCAGTTCGCAATTTGCCTTTGCGCGTCTTAGCGATGACTGGTCTACCGGATCATCAATTATGCCGCAAAAGCGCAACCCCGATGCAGCCGAATTAATTCGCGCCAAAGCCGCAAAAATTTGCTCGAATTCAAATGCTCTTTTGATGATTATGAAAGGTTTGCCGCTAACTTATTCAAAAGATCTTCAAGAAGATAAGGCCCTGACATTTGAAGCTTTCGAAGACTTTTGGATTTCTATCACCGCCATGACTGGCATGATGGAAACCATAAAATTCAATCAAACCAATATGCGCGCGGCTGCTGCATTTGGGTATTCAACCGCAACCGACCTAGCGGATTGGCTTGTGCGTGAACTTGGGCTGCCATTTAGAGAGGCGCATCACATTGTCGGCAATGTTGTAAAGCACGCGGAAACCAATAATTATTCCGAATTATGCATGATGCCACTAACCGAGTTTAAGAAAATTGATGAGAGAATAAACCAAGAAGCGATTGACCTATTAAGCGTCGAGGCATCTGTCATCTCAAGAAAATCTTATGGCGGAACTTCGCCTGAAAATGTAAAAGCACAAATAAACCGTTGGAAGGATTAAAATGCGAAGCCAAACCATAATCCCTAGTTTTCTATTAATCGCGGCATTTGCGCTTTCTTCGTGCGGAATCCGCGGATCTTTGGAAACCGCGCCGCCGGTTTTTGGTCCCGCCAAAGCTAAATATGAGGCTGAAAAAGCCCAAAAGGCCGAAGAAGAGCGCAAAGCACAAGAAAAAACTAATAATTCGAGGCCAAAACAATAAATTCTATTTTGATCTAGTTACTATAGTATCAGTATTAAGGCGCAATAACGCCATTATTAGGCCAATCGATGCTATTACTACGCCGCGGTAATGCTCTGGAACTAAATCTAAAGCACCAATTTGTTGCAATGAACCGATAATTGTAATCATGCCAGCAACCAATATTGTTCTATAACCCTTCATAATTTTCTCCTTTGAAAATATGAAAGGATATATTTGCAGCCCCACAGTAGGATAGCGCGCGAGCAATTATACTTATCGCGCACCAATTTCAAATCAAAAACCCATCCAAAGAATTTATTGCAAATGGCAAAACGAAACGATATGTCAAGAAAAATCAAAAACCACGCTTTTTGACTTTTCTTGCCGCTATTAACCAAAATCCAGAGTGAGCGCGCAGCGCGAAGGTGGGATTTTGAGGCAATGGAGCGGGCGATGAGAGTCGAACTCACGACATCTACCTTGGCAAGGTAGCGCTCTACCACTGAG
>CAYTWK010000205.1:0-1744 GCA_964442095.1 uncultured Caulobacteraceae bacterium
CAGTTAAAGCGCCGACCATATTATAGCTAGTATGAACGCGGCCAGTTTTTGGTGCAATCGCAGCTTTTAAATTATCGGTATAAGTGCTCTTTAATTTGGCAAGCGTGCGATAGTCCAGAATATGGCGCGCAAGTTCTTGGCCGTTTGCTGCAAGGGTTTCAAGGACATCGGCATCCACTTGCCATTGGCCCGACGCAGTTTTTTTGCCGCCCGATAGACCCATTTGGTCAAAGAAAATTTCGCCAATTTGTTTGGGGCTTTGGATATTGAAATTACCGCCAGCTGCCGCCGTTGCCAATTTTTCAAGTTCAATCATGCGCATTGCAAAATCTTGGGAAAGGCGCGTTAGTTCGTGCGTATCAACTTTAACACCCGCCTGCTCCATATTGGCAATTGGCGTAATCAATGGCCGCTCGATGGTTTCATAGACTCTTGTTATCCGCTCGCGGACAAGGCGCGGCTTAAGGATTTGCCAAAGCCGCAATGTGACTTCCGCATCTTCGGCGGCATATTTGGTAGCGCTTTCGATAGGCACTTTGTCAAATGTGATTTGTGATTTGCCCGTTCCGCAGACATCCTTAAATGCAATAGCGCGATGATTGAGATTGCGAATACTAAGTTCGTCCATGCCATGATTATGGCGACCGGCATCAAGCGTAAAACTTAGGAGCATAGTATCTTCAAGCGGTGTCATTTCAATGCCGCAGCCTTTAAAAACTGAAACATCATATTTTAAATTATGACCAATTTTAAGGATTGAAGCGTCTTCAAGTGCGGGTTTTATCGCCGCAATCGCCGCGTCAAAATCAATTTGCCCCTCGAGTTTTTGGCCGAATAAGTCTTGGTCAATATGCCTTAATGGTATGTAATATGACTGATTAATTCCCACCGAAATCGAAAAGCCAACCATATTGCCATTAACGCTATCAAGACTATCGGTTTCGGTATCAATTGCCATAAAGCCTTGGGCTTTGGCGATTGATAAAACTTCGGATAGGCGCGAAAGCTCGGTAATGGTTTCAAACTTTGAATAATCAATGGGTTCAAACTGATTTGCGCTTTGGCTCTCTGGTGCTGAGGTTTCGGGTGCGCTAGCACTTATCGGCCCAGCTTCGGCTTTATCGGCAATATGGCCCTCTTTGCCCAAATGTGCGCGAACGCGGCGCGTAAGAGTGCCAAATTCCATACTCTCGAGGAAATTTATCAAAGTATCGGGATCTGGTTCGCGCACCACAAATTCATCAATCGGCACGATATTCGGGACCTTATTATCCAATGTCACGAGCCGCTTTGAAATCTCAATTTGCTCACGAAAGTTCAATAAAGTCTCGCGCCGTTTTGGCTGTTTAATTTCGCCCGCATTATCAAGCAGGTTTTCCAAAGTGCCATAAATACCCAATAATTCGGCGGCAGTTTTGGGGCCAATCCCTGGTGCGCCCGGCACATTATCAGAGCTATCGCCAGCTAAAGCCTGCACATCAATTACTTGATTGGGCGCAACGCCAAATTTTTCCATGACGACATCAAGACCCATTGGCTTGTCTTTCATTGGGTCATAAAGCGCTACTTTATCGGTGATTAATTGCATCAAATCTTTATCAGAGGAGACAATGCGAACCCTTGCGCCTTTTTCCTCGGCAAGCCTCGCATAGGTGGCGATTAAATCATCGGCTTCATAGTTTGGCATTTCAATTGATGGAACGCCAAAAGCTTTGGTGGCTTCGCGGATAAGTGGAAACTGCGG
>CAYTWK010000205.1:1844-4042 GCA_964442095.1 uncultured Caulobacteraceae bacterium
ATCAGGGCCGAGGGTCGTAGTCATTTTCTAGTGAACAAGTTCAAATTTTTGCCCGCAATATAGGCATTCGGCCTTTCCGTCTTGGCCCAAATCATAATAGGTTTTCGGATGGCCATTAACGCCGCCGCCGCCATCGCAAGAAACCCGATGTTCGGTAACATATTTTACGTTCTCGTCGGTCTTTGTTTGCGCTTTTGCCAATGCAAGTCTCCTTTGAATTCCCTAAAATTATAATTCGCGCACTTTGGCCATTTGCGCAAGACTTTGTTCAGGGCGCGGGCCATAATGTGATATAATTTCAAAGGCGCACATAGACCCAAGCTTGCCGCAAGTTTCCAATTCGCGCCCAGTGGCTATTCCATATAAAACCCCGGCGGCATATAAATCGCCGGCGCCAGTGGTGTCGATAACTTTTTCGATTGGTTCTGCGGCAACGCGAACGACCTCATCACCTTGCGCCAAAACTGAACCTTGCTCAGAGCGGGTTATTGCCACGAAATCACAATCTTTTCGGGCATGCGCTAATGCGGTTTCAAAATCCTCGGTGTCATATAGCGCCAAAATTTCGCTTTCGTTTGCGAATAAAATATCAATATGGTTTTTGACCAATTGAAGAAAACTATCCTTGTGGCGGCTAACGCAGAATAAATCTGAAAGCGTAAGCGCGACTTTACGATCATATTTCTTTGCAATTTCGGCGGCGCGAACAAATGCCGCTTTGGCCTCATCGCGGTCGAATAAATAACCTTCTAGGAACACGATTTTTGATGCCCCAAGTTTGGCCTCATCAAGGTCGCTCTCGTCCATTAAAGGCGAGCAGCCAAGATAAGTGCACATAGAGCGCTGGCCATCAGGGGTGACATTAATCATACAGCGCGCTGTAGCTGGGCCGCCAATATGCGCTGGTGTATTATAGGCAACGCCGATTTCATTGATTTCCTTATTAAACAAAGCGCCTAAATCATCATTAGAAACCTTGCCAATATAGGCGGCATTTCCGCCCAAAGATGCTATACCGGCAATTGTGTTTGCGCCCGACCCACCTGAAACGGTTTTGGCGTCCGCCATTGCACCATAAAGGCTTTCGACTTGCGCCTCGTCAAAAATAAGTGTCATAGCGCCTTTGGTAATATTGTGCGCTTGTAAAAATTCCTCACTCGCAGGCGCGATTACGTCAACAATCGCATTACCAACGCCGCAAACATCATATTTAAGTTCCATTTAATAGCCCTTTTTCTCTTGAAAAGTATATTGCACCGCTATAGGTGAAACCACAAAAAATGAAAGCCCAAAAAATGAAAAATGTCGCAATCCTCGTTACCCATGAACATTTTGACGAAGGATCACAAAATGAATATGCGCCTATGGTGCAGGGTCAGTTTAATCAATTGGCCGTGGCTTTTGACGAGCTTGGCATCAAATTACACCCAGGATATTGGGAAGATATGGGCAATGATTGGTCAAAATTCGATGTTATTTCACCGCTAATGGCATGGAATTATCCACAAAATCTAGAGCGCTTTTTGGCATGCCTTGATGAAATCGAAGCGAAGGGCGTTGCGCTTGCCAATCCATCTGAAATAGTTCGCGGCAATTTTGATAAATCATATTTGCATAGGCTCTATGAAAATGGTGCCGCCGTGCCGCCGACAATTAACATCGCTATGACAGATGAAGCTGCGATCTATGGGGCTTTCGATAGATTTAATTGCGATGAAATAATAATAAAGCCGCGCATTGGCGCAGGTGCTTGGCGGCAAGCTCGTTTAAAGCGCGGTGAAAAATTGCCACCAAGGGAAATGCTGCCGCCGGATTTTGCTCTAATCCAACCCTTTATCCCAAGCGTTTGTAGCCAAGGCGAATTATCAATGCTCTTTATGGGTAATGAATTTTCGCACGCCTTGATGAAAACTCCAAAATCGGGCGATTACCGCAGTCAAACTAAATATGGCGCCGTCGAAATCAATATAGTGCCGCCGCCCAAAGCAATCGCGGCGGGGCTTGAAATCTTGCAAAAATATGCCTCCGAAAGCAGCCTCGCCTATGCGCGTGTCGATATGGTCGAGGGGCAAGACGGCAATTGGCTTTTGATGGAAATCGAACTTATCGAGCCTTATTTATATTTGCCATTTGACGGGCAAAATGGCGCGCTCGGTGCAAAAAATTTCGCTCGCGCGATTGCCGAAAAGCTATAGGAA
>CAYTWK010000206.1:0-4037 GCA_964442095.1 uncultured Caulobacteraceae bacterium
CCTTATTATACAGGTGGCAATGACGTAACTGGTAACCCTGTCTTTAAACAAGAAACGGGATATTTGGATGCGAAGCTGACTTGGAAGGTTTCAAAAACAACTTCAATATTCATTGAAGGCAAGAACCTTACAGACCAAGCCGAAATTGACAATGCTGGCGATCCATTCCGCATGACGCAGATTGCTTGGCCTGGTCGCAGATATTTTGCTGGCGTCTCTATCAAATACTAATTTTTTCCCCCGAGAAAATGAAGAATGCCGCAAGAAACGACGCTTGCGGCATTTTTTTTGAAATAAATCGCGAATTCCTAAACACAAATGGTAAGTATTCAAATTAAGGGAGCATAAAATGCGCAGCACTGGTTTTAATCGTCGCGAGATTTTGGGTTATAGCTCGGCTGTTGCAATCGGTTTTGCGTTTTCAGATGGCTCTAATAAAGCAAATGCCGCGCCGCAAAGAATAGGCTCAAGCGCGGTTTCATGGCTGGAAGGAGAAGCACCCACGATAAATTATGGTTCGAGTTTTGGAATTCCCATGAAGCGCGGCATTTTGCGTAATCGAAACGAAAAATTCAAACTAAAGAATAATTCAAGCGATATTCCGCTTCAAACTTGGCCTATGGCTTTCTGGCCAGATGGCAGCGTAAAATGGCTCGGGGTTGCTGCGCCGCCACATAATGAAGTCGCAAATTCCTATGTCATAATTCCCACGAGTGCACCGATTTCAAACCCTTTGAAACTAAATGAGGGGGCGGATTCGATCTCAATACTTGATGATAATATTGAATACACTATCGCAAAACGTGGGGAAGCTCTGGTTAAATCTGTTAAGATTAATGGCCGTGAGACTTTAAAAAATCTTCGTTTATTAGCAACTTCGTCCGAGTCCCCAACCAAGGGAACTGTTCCCGAGCAATATCAGAGCAATATCACATCGGTTGCAATTGAAAAATCAGGGCCAATTCTTGCGGTGGTAAAAATGGAAGGTAAGCATAAAGGGCAATCGCGCGAATGGCTTCCGTTTTGTGTTCGTCTGTATTTCTATAAAGGCGCCAATAATATTCGCATTGTACATAGCTTTATCTTCGACGGCGACGGCAAAAAAGACCATATAAGTGCAATCGGTATTTGTGCCGAAGTTCCAATGGATGACGAATTTTATAATCGCCATATACGCTTTTCAGGTAAAGGCTCTGGCCTATGGGCTGAGGCGGTTCGCCCTTTAACCGGCCTTCGCCGTGACAGCGGGCGAATTTATCGCGACGCGCAGATAAAAGGCGAGGCAATAAAGGATATTTCGCAAATGCCAAAGGCGGTTTCCGATAGATTAGAATTAATTCCTACATGGGGTGATTTTAAGCTACAGCAATTGACGCCTGATGGTTTCACAATAAAAAAGCGCACCGAAGAAGGACAAGGATATATTGAAGCGATAGCATCAACCCGCGCCAATGGATTTGGTTATGTTGGCGGATCAAATGGCGGCGTTGGAATTAGCATCAAGGACTTTTGGCAAAGATATCCGTCAGAAATCGAAATAAATGGCGCAAATAAAGATTTGGCCCAAATTACGGCATGGCTATGGTCACCGAGCGCGGAGCCAATGGATTTGCGACCCTATCGCGCAATTGGCAAGGATGTCGATTATAAGACCCAAATTGAAACCTTGAATATAACTTATGAGGATTATGAGCCGGGTTGGGACGACGCTTATGGTATTGCCCATACAAGTGAGCTTAGGGTGTTTATTTTTGACAAAACTCCAAGCCGCGAGGAGTGTTCAAATATTGGAATTTTTAATCAAAAAGAGCCGCGCCTTGTGACAAGTCCACAAGCGATGAAAGACGCAGGTGTTTTTGGGTTTTGGACGCTGCCAAAGGAGGGAAGCGAGCAGATAAATAAAATCGAAAGCCGAATGAATTACCAGATTGATTATTATCAAAAGCAAATTGAACAGCATCGATGGTATGGTTTTTGGAATTATGGCGATTTCATGCATACTTATGACCAAGATAGGCATTCTTGGCGCTATGATATTGGTGGGTTTGGCTGGGATAATTCAGAGCTAGCGACAGATTTATGGCTGTGGATGAGTTTTGTACGTTCGGGACGCGCCGATATTTTCCGCATGGCAGAGGCGATGTCGCGGCAAACCGGCGAAACTGATGTCTATCATATTGGACGCTTTAAAGGTTTTGGGACTAGGCATGGCGTGCAACCATTCTCTGATAGTTCCAAACAGCCTAGGGTTTCAAATGTCGCTTATCGGCGGATATATTATTATCTAACTGCCGATGATAGGGTTGGTGATTTAATGCGCGATTTGCGCAATAGCGAATATACCCTAAAGAATGTGGATATTTCGCGCAAATTAGGTCGGCCAAAAAGAGAATTTGCAAATCCAAATATTGTCGATTGCGGTTTCGGGACTTCATGGGGTTCATTCCTTGCGGCGTGGTTAACCGAATGGGAGCGCACGGGTGATAATAGATGGCGAGATAGGATTTTAAACGGCATGACAAGTATTGCCGCGCTAAAGAATGGCTGGTTTGCTGGCGGTGCGCCTTTTGATCTCGATAGCGGTAAATTCCTTGGGCCAGGGGATAATATTGCGCTATCGCATTTAAACTGCGTGTTTGGAATTTTTGAAATTCAGGCCGAATTATTTCCACTTTTGGATAATCGCCAAATTGAAGGCTATAAAAAAACTTGGTTTGAATATTGCAAATATTATAATGCGCCAAATCAAGAAATCGCAGCCTTTTTGGGTAGCGTGCCAAGTGGACGAGCCCTTAGAAATGCGCATTCGCGCCTAAGCGCATGGGCTGGTTTGCACTATAATGACAAATCCTTAAAGGAGCGAGCGGCACGCGAATTTTTATTTGGCGAAAGCCGCAATAATGAAGGGCCGCCAACTAATTTAGCCCCCAAAACCAACAAGATTTCGGGCTCAGATGTTATTCATGAAATCGACGAGGATATTACAATCTCAACAAATGATAGCGCCCAATGGGGCCTATCGGCAATTGCAAATCTAGAGCTTTTATGGGACGAATTGAATGTCTAGAAAAGGGCCTTTGTTTGGCGCATTTCTATTTCTTATAGGATGTATCTCTTCACCAATCGAAGCGCCAAAATTTATTTTATCAATGGCTTCGCCGATGCGCTATATAGACAACGAAAGGGCGGAAATTGTAAATAATCAAACCCTCAGTTTTAATACAATATTGCTTAGAACTGGTTCTGAATTAAAGCTGGTTTTATCGAATGAATATGGAAATAAGCCGATTAAAATTGGCGCAATGACAATTAAATATAATAATACTATTTCGCGCATTAGTTTTGGCGGCAAAAGCGAAACTGAAATAGCGCCAAATTCAATTATCGAAACCGATGCTTTGCAAATTAATGCTCGAAACGGACAGGCGATTGAAACACGGATTTATCTCAAGGGCGAAAATCGTCTTTCTAGTTTTCATGGCGATGGCGCAAAACCAACCCGAATAAGCCAAATCGGTGATTTTACTAAAAGCGAAACTTTCGAGAGCCAAAGGCGCATAAATATACGCCCATTTTTTGCGGGCTTTAAAGTCTTGGACGAAAACAAAACACCCGCAATAGTAACCTTTGGCGATTCCATAACTGATGCCGAATGTTCCATCGAGCAATATCCGTGTAATTATTCGCAAGTGCTTTTTAGCCGCCTCAGTGCGGCAAACAAGAATTTTTCCGTCTCAAATATGGGGATTAGTGGTAATCAAATCCTAAAAGATCTTTATGGAGTGTCGGCGCAAAAGCGTTTTGATCGTGATGTCCTTAGTGTCCCAAATTTGAGATATGTAATAATCCTAATCGGAATAAATGACATTGGTTTTTCGGGCCCGAATAATAATTGCCCAGATTGCGCGCAAATTGACGGCGATAAGATTATTGCTGCATTGGGCGAATTTGCTCAAAGGGCGAAAGCCAAAGGCGCAAAAGTTTTCTGACGCCCAGAGGAACATCGGGCGATTTCAGAAAGAGGTAGTGGGCCAAAA
>CAYTWK010000207.1:0-4034 GCA_964442095.1 uncultured Caulobacteraceae bacterium
AAGACTTGCTAAAGCTGCATTTGCGCTTTCGGGCGCGGCCCTAGTCGCCGCAGCACTTTTGGCAGGAACAGGAGCGATTGCGCAAACTTCGCCTAGCTATGCAAACGAATTTAGCCGCCCTTATGGACTTAACCCCGGTGATGAAACCAGACCATACGACCCAAGAACCCGCGACCTCAATGGAAACCGCGTGATTATTGATGGTGTTATGGTGGTGGGCGATGATTTATCTGCCCTGCCGCGTGGTCTTTATAATTCTGGCAATGGCGGCATGGGCTTTTCAGGCACCGGCATGGCAATTGGCAATCAGCTGAATGTCACCACAACCGGTAGCTTTAACAATGTTGTCGTTAATTCAAACCAAATCAATAACGGCAATCAAACTGTAATTATCAATGCTGGCTCGAACTCCGGAACGACCACAACTTCCGCCAATTCATCTTCGCAAGTTCTAAATGGGGAGCTAAACTTCTAATGAAAAACCTAACCAAAAAATCTATTACAGCGGTTGCGCTCTCCGCTTCTATGGCGCTATCAGCATGCGTTGCGCCAGTTGCAGTTCACAAAGGCAATTATGCGGTTCCAATTGGCGGCTCTTCGGTTACAGCAAACCCAACGCCTTATTCTGGCGCTTTGGTTTGCCTTGGTAATTTTGCCCGTTCAAACAATATTCGTGGCCCACGCATCGCGGTTGGCCGCATCCTTGATTATACAGGTAAATCAGACTTTGAAGGTGGTCGCCAAGTTACCCAAGGCGGCTCTTTGATGGCGATTTCGGCCTTCGGCAAAGCTGGTGCAAGACTTGTTGAGCGTTTTGACACTTCGGTTTCTGAACTAGAGCTTAAATACGCAAACAACCGCCTTATTGGTGATGAAGGCCAAGATTTCCGCCGTATTCTTGCTGGCCAAGTTCCGGGTTCGGACTTTTATTTAATCGGCGGCATCACCGAGCTTAACTATAATATCCGCTCAGTTGGCACCGATAATTTCGTTGGCGACAGACGCGCAGACAAAGCCAAAGGCACAGCAAGCGCAAAACTTTATGTTATGAATGTTGGCCTTGATCTTCGCTTAATTGATACCAAAACCCTTGAAGTGGTTGACGTTATCTCCTACCAAAAACAAATCATTGGCCGCGAAGTTGGCCTTGGCTTCTTTAGGTTCTTTGACAATATCACGGTTGATTTGGGCGCTGGCTCTCGTAGCCAAGAACCTGTTCAACTTGCGGTTCGCTCGGTTATCGAGCGCGCAGTTGTTGAAATGATGGCCAATATTTACGGCGTTCCAAATTCTGCGGCGTGTTTGCCAAATGGCGACCCAATGGGCCCAATCGGTGTAACTGGCGCATTTGTTCCACGCTCTGAAGCAACTGCGGGCCATGGCCAAGAACGTGCAGATCCAAATGCATGGCGCAGCACATCGCTTCGCGGTCGTCGCCACTAATTGAATTTTAAAGGCGGTGTGGCTTCACGCCGCCTTTCTAACTTTTTGATGCCGAAACGCCATTAGAGCGGCGGCAAAATCCCATGCAGGGGCCCTAAATGAAAAAAACAAACATTTCAAACAGCTTTTTGACGCTTTCGGCCATAATTGGCGCAGGCTTCATCGCTATGCCGCAAATCGCAACAGCGCAAACCGCGCCGGGCCAATCGAGTTGCGATAGCCGCTGGTGGAATTGCCCTATTCAAGCCGCCCCAAATGTTTCGCAGACCCTTGCCGCACCCGTCGATGCCAATCTATTGATTGAAAACGGCGTAGTTCTAAATAATTCGGGCCATGGCCAAGCCGAAATTACTCAATCCCTTGTTTCTGGCACTGCATCGGCAATCGGCAATACTGCTACAGCCCAATCCGCCGATGGAACACCGCTTCCGTTTGGTGTTTATCAAGACATTACCTCCAATGTGACGACCCATAATTCAATTACTGTCGCAAACCCAACCCAATTAGTTATCGGCATCACCAGCGTAAATGGCAATTCAAACCAAGTAAAAGCGCTTATGGGTGGCGCCGATGTCCAAGCTGAACAGCAAACTGGCGCAGGAACCGAGTTTAAATCCTATTCCTATGTCGAAACTGGACCCCATGTGGACGTTATTTCCCACAATAGTCAGTCAGTTGGCAATGTTAATGCCGTCGAAAGCCTCGAGGCGCATAATAATAATGTCACCAATATGGCGCGCCAAACCAATAATGGCGTGGTTGGCGCATTGGCCGAGACGGTTGCATGCTGCAATAATGTTTCAAGCCTTACCAATGCTCAGGCGACCGCCAACGCCTCGAATAATGTTTCAGCATCCGCAACCTCATATAATTGGGCAGTGCAAAACAATACTGGCTATGTCGATGCGGTTGCACTTCATACCGTTAATTCTGGCACAGGCATTATTGTCGGCTCCCAAGCTTCTGCAAATAATGCCGGCGCCTATAATAAGTTTGGCTATACCGAATTAAATGCCAGCCAAACCAATAGCGGAATTATAAATTCATATTCGGCATTAAATGCCAATTATTATGCCGATACCGCGATTGTTGGCTCTGCGGCACAAGCAAACTCGGCAATCATGTCTTCCATTGGCTCTGATGGCCGCATTGTGGCCGATCAAACTACGCTTTTGGGCGGTGACACTGTTGCGACCACCGATTTTACCGCTTATAGCGCGGGCGGCGTTGGTGTTGCCTCGGCATCATCTAGTGGCAATGCCTTGGTTGGCTTTACATGTTCGGTTTGCGGCGATGTAAACCTTCATATGAATGCCGATTTCACCCAAACCAATGGCGGCGATAATAATTCCACCATTAATATGAACAATAATGGCTATGGCCGCTCCCAAGCTTATGGCGTTGCGGTAGGCAATACCGCCAGCATTATTTCGCAAAACAAAAAGAATTAATGCGCGAAGGCAAAGGCGCCTAATCGCGCCGCTAATCGCCTTTTGATGCCCCCCTATTCATAGGGGGGCTGGATTTTTGGCTTTAACCCTCTTGCAGCGAAATGAAACAACGAACAAAAAAGCCAAAAAGACTGGGGGGTCTTGTTATCTCAATTAAGATTAACCCTCCACCCTCGCTTTCGCTCGGGAGCCTCCCTAAAATTAGGGAGGCGACTTCGAATCGAGGCCATGAAAGCGAACCTCAACAATTGTCCTATTTTAACAACCCAAAATCAACCCAATATCCACTATATATCAACGCTATATCAACTATATGTCACGGGTTTTTATGGCGCAAACAATTGATATTATTAGCTTTTCACCAAAAACCTCGCTTTAAGTGGCAAAAGGTTGACATTTGTTGACATTTTTTCGCGCACCTACAAACCCATTTCCCCACCCTCCCCTTGCCTGAGGGTCGTTTTAACAAAGCTAAAACGGCGTGGGGTAATTGGGTAAATAGTTAGATTCTAAACTATGAACTTATAAGGGGGATATGCACTAAGAAACTCAACGAAAATTTTCAAAAGTCCTTCAGTGTCCAACGCCATTTCGAATTTTTAGAACAACATTTTCAGAAGTCGCTTTAGAATCCCGAAAAATATAATGAATACATTCAACAAAAATATATTCGGCATCAATTGCCCCATCAAGGTATTTTAATCCTGTAATCGGGAATTCACCGAGCAATTCAATATTGCATTCATTCACACAATTAACGATGTATAATTGACTATCACCTAGATAGCCGTAACAGTCATTAAGTTCGCATTTTGATTTTAGAACTAGAAAACTAACAGCCTCACCAAACTTTGGAGGCAGCCAAACCACTTGAAACTTGTTTGGCTCAACAATCGAGTTATTATTATATAGCCCTTGGAGAACCCAGTTTTTTAGATCCGCTTTTGAGTTTACATGATAGACGTTATTGCCAACGATTTGCGATAAGAAATGCCATGAAATTCCAAGTCCTGCCGGTAATTCTGATTTGAGTTTCAAAATTTTCTTTGTAGAAGCCGATAATGCTATCGAATCTGTATTAGCCTTATCGGGCACGGTATATTGTTCTGTTTCGAACTCCGTGCCAATGTGATTACTTTC
>CAYTWK010000208.1:0-1832 GCA_964442095.1 uncultured Caulobacteraceae bacterium
GGTCGTCCAGATATGGCCTATTGGGGTTTCAGCGATTCTATTTTAAACAATCGGTCAATCAAGGTCTTTAATCACGGGAAATTACGTCGCGATTTCACTTATATCGACGATATAGTTGAGGGCATTATTAGGATTGCAACCAATGAGCCAAAATTTGAAAATGAGAGCGCGCCCCACAAAGTCTATAATATAGGTAACAACAACCCCGTTGAACTTATGGAGTTCATATCAACACTTGAAGAAGCGCTTGGCGTTAAGGCTAATCTTGAAATGTGCGAAATGCAAAAGGGCGATGTCTTCGAAACCAGCGCCGATATCTCCAAGCTAAACACGGATTACGGGTTTGCACCCAATACCAAACTTAAAGATGGCCTCGGCAATTTTGCAAAATGGTATAAAGATTGGATAAAACAATAGCGTGAATTAAACTAGCTATCGCAATTTTGTCTCGATTCAATTGCGCCTATATATTAGGCCATTTCCAAACTCTTAAGTGCTGATTTTGCCGCGTTTTCTATCTTTGTATCTTGTGCCTGTAACCATAGCTCCAAAACTAATAGCGGCCACATCTGATATATTGAAAAATTGCTTGGAATTGATTGATGCTCTACGACTTCGCGCAAGGCATCGGCATCAAGAATTGTTGAAATAATATTGTTCTTGCCAAGCAGAATAGACTGGCACTGGGCGATTACATTGTCCATAGACCATGCCGCCGAGGGCAAGCCAAAACCCTTTTTGGAGCGATACATCCATTCTTCAGGAAGATATTCTGAAGCAATCTGCTTGAGGATACTCTTTGTAGTGCTTGGTGCAATCCAACAATCGCTCTGGCTAATACCCATCGCATATTCGGCGAAGTCGCGGTCTAATAGCGGGCATCTTACTTCTAAAGAATGTTGCATGCTCATGCGGTCAACTTTTGGCAAAACTGCCCCCGGCATATATAGCCAAGTGTCTATATCACGCATACGATGCATAAGCGGCTTGCTCTCATTATTCAAAATACCGCGCCAACTTTCGATCCTAGCATTTGTAGCATCACCAAGGCCACCAAGGAGCTTTTCTGCTTGCGACGGCAACCATATGTGCCAGCGTAATGACATATAAATATCGCTTGGGCGAGCTGTATCTGGGTCAAGCCCGAAATGATTACGAATGGAATCTGGATTGCCTAGGTCATTCATAGTGTCGCGGTATCGACCATATCCACCGAATAATTCATCACCACCGTCACCCGATAGGCATACTGTTACTTTCTGGCGCGCGAACTCGCTTAAAAGATATGTAGGCAGACAAGATGAATCACCATTTGGTTGATCTAAAACTTCTGCAATCTTTGAAATCATCGTTAGGCCATCGGGCTCAAGCAATTTATCGTGATGATTAGTTCCCAAATATGCCGCAATTTCGCGCGCTGCTTCGTGTTCGCTCTCCGCGCTATTAGCAAAACCAATTGAGAAAGTATCGAGCTCTCGGCCGAGTTCTTTTCGCACAATAGAAGCAATCAATGCGCTATCGACCCCGCCAGACAGAAACGCGCCCAACGGAACATCGGCGATCATTCTGCGCTCTACAGCTTGGATCAATAAAGACTTCAAGCGATCTTTTACAATCCTCCTATCTAATTGCTTGGTTGAAGGATTTTCAATAGTGTTGAAGTGGAAAAATGTTCCTTTATCGATGCGCTTTGGGACAATATTCTTTTCGCCTTTGAATTCAAACGTTTCCCAAGTTCCAGGCTCGATGAAGCGAACACTTTTATAGATTGTTTTTGGGCCAGGGAAGTAGCCTAGAACTAAATATTCGCCAATTGCATCTTTATCTATTTC
>CAYTWK010000208.1:1932-4030 GCA_964442095.1 uncultured Caulobacteraceae bacterium
CGCGATTTAAATGTGCAGCCCTTTGAAATCAATCGCTCTCTTATTGATTCGAAATTATAAATTTCGCCATTATAAGTTACCATCGATTTAGCCTTAGGCGCACTCATAGGTTGGCGGCCTTCAACACTCAAATCAATAATTGACAAACGGCGCTGCCCTAGTGCGACATTATTGCTCGAATTAATCCAAACTCCAGAATCGTCTGGCCCTCTGTGGACCTGCTGATCAGCCATAGCAGCAACAAGATTTGTAAAACTGGCTCGATCAAATTGTCCCTTAAGATCTAAAAGGCCAACTATTCCGCACATGATATTTCCTTTTTAATTTAGCCTTGGGCTGTAGCACAAAAGAGTCGCGTTTTGCAACGCGAAGCTTCTTCATATTTCAAAAAATGACTTGAAAAGTCATTTTGAAATCACAAAAGATTCGCTCTATTTTAAATAATCTGTAAGGCCAAAATGAAATACTCGAAAAAAAGTTAAAATTTCAAATTTTAAACATTCGATAGCGTATGGTGAACCTCAAAACTCTTGTTCCGAATTGATTCCAATTGTTCCTTAATTCTTCTGGCATTGTCTTCGCGGTATGGAGATAGCCCCAGAATTGATTGCGAAGAATTTTCGTGCGGAATTGGCAAAGAAGGAACCGCAGCACCCAAGAAAGAACAAAGCTTTTCCCAACCATCGCCCGCATCAAAACTAAGTTCAAGGAGCAGGTTTTCACACTTATTTCTTTTAAAAAAATCGCGCACTTCATCATTATGCTTTTCATAAAAATCGGTATGATATTCTTCAAATCCGTGCGGATAATTATGCCCATATGCCAATAGACGGCAATGCTCGGTTGAATGAACCCTTTCTGAATGAGACTTTAAGCTTTCTAGCCAAGCGATTGATGTTTTTCTTTTTGTTAGAATGTAACGGGCCGACGAGCCATATCGATAATAAAGCTCTTTATAAATCAAGCACCAAGGCCAATCCTCAAACACATCGTTTTGATCTGAAACTTCAAAAATCTTTTTAAAATCGCCGTTGCGATAGTCAATTAGTAAATCACGACGACAAGAAATAGGATTTTTGAATCCAAGGTTGAGTAGACATTTATTTAGCGTTTTTGTTCCTGTCTTATTTAGCCCAATTCCAAATATTTTCATTTCACCCAAAGCCTTGCCCAGAAACAATAATTTTAAACAATTCTGCCATCTAACAAATCCAATCAAGCATTTCAATTCAAAGTCAGAATACACATCATACTAATTTCCTTTTGTTCTTGATTCAAGCCAGTCTTTTGCAATTTTTTGAGTTCTGCTTATTTAATTAGCCGCAGCAAAATAAAGATGCCGAGTGTTTTTAGTGGTTCGAAAAATGCGACTTTTCCAAAATGTAAAAACAGCTTGGCGCCCCCAATATACAATAGCTGATGCCTTGACGATATAGAATAACACGACTATTTAAGCCGCTTTATCGCCTAACAAAAAAGAACTAATGCAATATAGTATTGATAAATGCAAAGCAGTCTTCGAAAGGTAAACTTGGTGAGCGCCAAAGCCTGTTACACTTCAAAGAGCACCGAGATAGATTTCTCGAAACTAGAATTAAATGGCAAGAAAAAGGAATTTTTTACATGAAGCGCGCAAAACAAAGCAATAGTTTTTTGATTGTAAGTAACTCGATAAATTCTCTTTTTAGAGCGAGAGCTTTGTTATTAGAACTTATTTCTCGCGAATCTAAGGACAAATACCTAAACCATAGTCTTGGCTCTTTGTGGGCATATCTTAATCCTCTGCTTTTCAGTGGAATGTATGTCTATCTTTTTACATATATTTTCCCGGCGCGCCTTGGCATAGAATTTGATGGTGCAAAATCTATCCTCTATCTCTTGATGGGAATTATTTTATGGAATGCTTGCACTGAAGTTATGACGAGGGCCATCAGTATTGTGAATAATAGTGCGTCATTGGTCAAACAAGTGGTTTTCCCGATTGAAGTTTTACCAGTTCAAATTGTTGGCACTGCGGCACTTCCGTTTTTAGTCGGCTTATTTGTAGTTTTGGGTATTGAAGCCTATGTATTGCCGCAAAATCTATTAATGACGGCAT
>CAYTWK010000209.1:0-4027 GCA_964442095.1 uncultured Caulobacteraceae bacterium
CTAGCACACTAACTCTGCCCCTTTAGGGGGAAGTGTCATTGCGCAGCAATGACGGAGGGGGCGCGCGTAGCGCGTAAATCCAACTAAATACAGGCCAAATTAGCATTTCACCCCTTCCCCCGCATTTTTATGCCCTGCCGCTTCGCGGCGTGAGGGCAATGCGGTTACTTCCCCTATGCATAGGGGAAGAGGGAAACAACAGCGAATTTTATGTTTCGGGGACATGATGTGAAGTACCGACCCACCCCCTGCCCCTTGCGGATGGCACAAAGTGTGGTAGCTTTTGCGAATGGTGTTTCTTTGGCGAATACTAGGTGCGCCAGTTAGATTTAATATTCCAAACTAAATCCATCTCGATTCAATAAAATTTAACATGATTACGCTAAGCTAGTGCCCAACAATAAAAATATTGGTTTGGGCACGTGGAATTGAAAGTTTCAATTATAAAGACAATTGAACTTGGGCCGCGCGAAATTGCGCGCTGGCGGGAAATTCAATTCAATACACCGCATCTCCAAAACCCATTTTTAACGCCCGAATGGGCATTGATAGTCGCCGAGGCGCGAAAAGATGCCCGCACCGCAATAATCGAAGATGATTCAAAGATTATTGGCTTTGTCTCTATTCAGAATGCCGGCGGCAATACTGGCATGGGCCTTGGCAACCCAATTTGCGATTATGATGGCATTATTTGCGAAGACGACGCCAATATAGATTTAGCCGAAGTAGTGCGCGCCTTTGGGCTTTATAGGATAGATTTTTCAAACCTTCCGGCCCAAAGCGCAATTAATAAAGACGCTATAAAGCTCGAGACTTCTAGTCTTACTTGCAACATCAAAGAACTGCGCGAAAAAATTGCGCAAACTAGCAAGAAAAGCTCGGCAAACCTAAAGAACCTATCGCGCATTAAACGCAAACTCGCCGATAATGGGCATAGGGTCGAATTTGCAATTGATATAAAAGATAGCACCGCTTTAGAGCAAATGTTGGTTTGGAAATCGGCCCAATACCAAAGCACGGGACAAAGTGACATTTTAGCGCATGATTGGGTGGGGCAAACTATTCGCCGTGTTCATGATTTTAAAAACGAATATTTCAATGGCCAATTATGCGCATTGCGGATTGATGGCGAATTGGCGGCGGTTTCCACGAGCATTAATTCGGGCGCAGTCACGCATGCATGGTTTACGGCATATGATCCAAAATTTGCAAAATATTCGCCTGGGAATTTGCTTTTCTTTGAAGAATTGATGCAGGCCGATAATTCAAATGTTGAAACCTATGATTTTGGCACTGGCCATTATTCATACAAAGAGCATTATGCGAATGGCGAAAAAATTCATGGCGCTGGCTTTTATGGCGCCAAAAATTTCCAAAGTTTTGCGCGCCAAAGCGCATTTGATTTGGCAAAAAAACTTGCGCCATCAAGGAATAGTTTTGTCGCCAATATTGTGCCAAAAATAATGCGCAGACTTGATAAAATCCGCGCATTAAAAATGAAACTATTATTATCGACATATTTGACGCCAGAATTTATATCGGCATTGCCGATACTGGCGGCATAGCAATTCTATTTCCTATTTAGCTCATCAACTAGTCTTTGCATTCCATAGATTTTGCTTAGGGCCTCTTGGATTGATGCCGTAGTCACGCTAACTGTGCGGTTAGTGCGGCCATCATAGGCGAAATCACCGCCCAAAGAATGAATATTGCCATCAAAAGCCGTGCCGACAACTCGGCCATGTTTATCAATCAAAGGCGACCCAGAATTGCCGCCAATAATATCGTTTGTTGTTGAGATATTATAGACGATATTCGGATTGATTTTATCCTTTGCGGCAACCCAAGAGGGTGCAAGTTCAAATGGGAATGAGCCAGTTGCCCGCTCGAATGCGCCGCCCATGAGGGTGGTTGATGGCACGGTGCGCCCATTATGCGTCCAGCCTTGAACTTTACCGTATGAAAGCCGAAGCGTGAAAGTTGCGTCCGGATAAACATTCGCGCCATAGGCCGCAAAGCGCGCCGCCGCGATTTTTTCCGCCGCCGCACTCATGGGGCCGTCAACTTCGGCAACATACTTGGCGCGGATCAAACGTGCATTTGCATCAGTTTTGCGCACAAATTGTATCATCGGGTCGGTTGATGCATCAACTGCCGCCTTGCCACCTTTAAGGAGCGCCGCGCGCGCCTTCGGGTCGGCCAATGTTGTGCCGGCAACCAAACGGCGCGCCAAAGCCTCTGGGCTTTCTTTGCCAAGCATATTTTTGACCGCTTCATCATCGGCGGTCAAATATTCACGGGTTTTTGATAACCAAGTTTCAAGGCCAATAATTTCTTGGTCTTTATGAACTGGAGTTTCCGCCAAAAGGCGACGCTCTAATTGTGCCAAAGCGCCCGCGCTATAGCCCGGAAGACGCTCGCCTGCTGGCTTTGCACCCTCATCGGCTGCGCGAACAATTGACCGCGCATAGCCATAGAGGCTTGAAATAGAGCCCGCCCTCGCCTCTAGGAATTCATATGGCAAGAATAAATCGCGCTGTTTTGCGGTTGCGGCCTTTATAGTCGCCCATGGGTCACCAATTTGCCGCGAAAGCGCAGCATTGGCGCGCACGCGGCGCTTAAGGTCGGCTTCTTCACGCACTTTTATGCCGAAAAATTCGGGATCCATTAGAGCGCGCATTTGGCCATATTGCGCCTTGAATGAATTTTCGAGCGAGAATAGAGTTTCGCCGGCTTCGCGTCTTTGATTTTCGCCATCATTAATATATTCAATCAAACGCCCACGCACTTCGGAACGGATTAATTGTCGCGTCGGCAAAACCCAATCGCGTTGAAACGCGAGCTGATCTGTCGTGCGAAGTCTTTGCGTTGAGCCTGGGTTTCCAGCTACAAACACCAAATCATTGTCTTTTGGCACTTCGGTGGTCCAAGTTAAATGCTCCACGCGCTCAACTGGTTTGCCATTTTCATAGGCGCGAAGGAATGCCGCATCGAGATTATATCTTGGGAAGTTGAAATTATCGGGATCGCCGCCAAAAAAGCCAACCGCCGATTCAGGTTCGAATACCAAGCGCACATCTGTATAGGTGCGATATTTATAGATTTTATATTGACCGCCACGATAAAGATTTACGGCATCACAGCGGAATAGCTTGCTATCCACGCCTTGGCACGCACGCTCTTCGGCGGCACTGATTGCTGCATCGCGCGCTTTTGAAATATCTGCGCCAGTTTTACCCTTTGTGGCCGCCAAAACTTGTGCGGTAACATCGGTAATCGAAACCAAAACCTCCGCAGAAAGCCCAGGGCAAGTTTTCTCATCTTCTTGCTTCAGCGCAAAAAAGCCATTCTTATTATAATCATTTTCGGCGCTAGAAAGGTTTGCGGTGCAATCTGATGCGCAGTGCCAATTGGTTAGGATTAGGCCATTAGGCGATACAAAACTCGCGGAGCAGCCAACACTTAGGCGAACCGCCGAATTTTGAACATGATTAAGCCAAGCTTTGGTAGGCGTAAAACCATAGGCCTTTTGCACTTTTTCGGCGGGGAACTGATCAAATGTCCACATACCCTCATCGGCCTTGGCACTAGTGGCAAATGCATTTGCCGCACAAACCGCAAGCATTGCCGCGCCATAGCGCAATAATGGTTTTGAAGCGAAAGTTTTTGAAAACATTATGATTCCCTTTTTTGATTCCTATGAAATGATTTTGATAAATAGATTGATATACGCATGACAAATTTTGGCAAGTTAAATTGGCAAGTTGTAGCACGCTAACTCTTCCCCCTTGGGGGAAGTGGCTTGGCGTAGCCAAGACGTAGGGGGCGCGCGACAGCGCGATACACCGGTTGAATAGTTCTCGATCTAGCCATCACCCCTTCGTCACTTCGTGACACTTCCCCTTTGCATAGGGGAAGAGGGACACACGAGCTAACTCTGCCACCTTTAGGGGGATTTTTCGGGGAAAATAAAATAGTCCGGGGGACTGCTTTTCGGCGAAAAAATTAGAGCTGCGAAGCAGTGACG
>CAYTWK010000210.1:0-4013 GCA_964442095.1 uncultured Caulobacteraceae bacterium
TAAATTTTCACCATTAAATGGCCTCGTGCATAGATATGATGATCGAGTTCTTTTGAAGCTTACAAATAATTGTCCAATTTATTGTCGGTTTTGCTTTCGCCGCGAGATGGTCGGCAAACCACAAAGCGGAATTTTGAATGATTATGAACTAGCTGCAATTGCTCAATATTTGAGGAGCCATAGTGAAATAAAAGAAGTCATTCTTACGGGCGGCGATCCATTAATTTTGCCACCCAAATATCTCCATAAGGTCTCATCAATTTTGCGCGAAATCGATTCTATCGAGAAACTTCGGGTACATAGCCGCGTATTGTGCGCGGTTCCAAAATTAATCAGTCAAAAAATGATTGATTCCCTTTTATATAGCCAAAAGATGGTCCGAATCGCGCTTCATATTAATCATGTTAAGGAAATTGGCGCAAAGGCCGAAGAAAAAATCAGATTGCTTTTGCAAAATAATATCGAATTATTGTCCCAATCGGTTCTGTTGCGCGGCATAAATGACGATGCTGAAACGCTCGCGGTCCTATACAATAAATTCGCGCAAATCGGTGTAAAGCCCTATTATTTACATCATCCTGATTTGGCTCGCGGAACCGGCCATTTTCAGATTGATTTTGAAAACGGAATGGCCATATTCGCGGCATTGAAGCTATTGCTACCGATAGAAAAGCAACCGCGCTACGTAATCGATATACCTGGCGGCTTTGGCAAGGTTGATGTTTGTAATAGTGTTCAATTTTTAGGCAATGGGACCTATTTGATAAGTGATAGATTTGGCGAAGCGCATATTTATCCGAAACTGGCCATCTAATGGGCTCTAGAGTTACTTTTTTGTCACAAAACTGTGCAAATCGCATTTTGTTATAACTTCGAGTAAGTTTTTCTATTGATTTTGGATAGATTTCATAATTTCATTGGGCGGTCGTCAACAAAATCAACAAACCGGCGACCATGAGGGGAACCTATATGAATAGAAAAAATATTAAAGGACGTATAAGCCTTGCCGCAATTGCTGTGGCGATTAGCTTTCCTGTAATGACTGATGTAGCAATCGCACAAGATGCTTCAAAACCACAAGCTGCAGAGACTGTTGTCGTAACTGGGTCGCGCCGCGCCCGTTCAGCGGCAAATTCGGCATCGCCAGTTGATGTGATTGGTGCAACCGAATTGGCAAGGCAGGCCGATAGCGATATCGCAAACCTTGTTCGCAATTCTGTTCCATCTTTCAACGTCAATACCCAATCTATTAATGATGCGGCTTCTGTAATGCGTCCTGCCAATCTTCGCGGTATGGCACCAGATCATACTTTGGTTTTGGTAAATGGTAAGCGCCGTCACCGCGGTGCGGTAATCGCCTTTATTGGTGGTGGTATTGCCAATGGATCGCAAGGCACCGATATTTCGCCAATTTCGGCTAATTCGCTCAAAAACGTGCAAGTTTTGCGCGATGGTGCGGCGGCACAATATGGTTCTGACGCTATCGCTGGTGTGATGAACTTCATCCTAAAAGATAATAGCGACGGCCTCAATCTTGATGGCAAATGGGGCACAACCTATGTTGGCGATGGCACTGCATATACAGTTTCTGCAAACATCGGCTTGCCACTGACCTCTAATGGCTTTGCAAATTTCTCGCTTGAATATGGCAATCAAGATCCCACCAGTCGCTCGGTGCAGCGTGCTGATGCTGCTGCTCTTTTGGCTGCAGGCAATACCTCAATTCGCCAACCTGCGGTGCAAGTATGGGGACAACCAGAAATTATGGACGATATTAAGTTCGTTTATAATTTGGGCGTTGATGTTAGCGATACACACAAGCTTTATATGTTCGGAAACTACGCATCTAAAGATACTGATGGCGGCTTCTATTTCCGTAATCCGAATAATCGCGCGGGCGTTTTTACCAATGGTTCTAATCGCTTGGTCGCTGACACCACTCCAGGGACTGGCACTACATGCCCAACAATCACAATTGGCTCACCGGGAGAAGCTGCGGCACTGGCAGCAGTTCGCGCAGATCCAACTTGTTTCATCTTTAATGAAATGTTCCCTGGTGGCTTTACACCACAATTTGGCGGTGAAGTTACTGATTACTCATTATACGTCGGCTCGAAAGGCGAAATTGGCAAATTTGGCTATGACCTTAGTTTCAGCCACGGCGTAAGTGACGTGGTTTTCCACATTCGCAATACAATTAATGCGTCTTTGGGTCCACAAACTCCAACTTCGTTTAGACCTGGTTCGCAATCGCAAACTGAGACGAATTTCAACCTCGATTTCGATTATGCAATGCCAGTAAAGAGCTTTGCCTCTGATTTAAACGTTGCTTTCGGCTTTGAAGTTCGCGACGAGCAATTCCAACTAAAAGCAGGTGATCCTGCATCATACACCCAAGGGCCATATGCAGTTCAAGGTTTCTCGGTTGGTTCAAACGGCTTTAACGGCTTTACACCGCTTGCCGCTGGCAAATGGAATACCGCCAGTAAAGCAGCCTATTTGGATTTAGAAGCTGACGTCACCAACGCACTAACTTTGGGCGCTGCTGTTCGCACTGAGAATTTTGATAGTTTTGGTTCGACTACAAACTATAAATTGTCAGGTCTATTCAAAGCGACTGATGCAATTACTCTGCGTTCAACTTATTCAACAGGCTTTAGAGCACCAACTCCGGGCCAGCAGAATATTATCAATACGACTACACAATTTATCAATGGCGCATTGGCAAATATTGGAACTGTTCCGCCAACAAGTGTTCTTGGCAAATTGATTGGCGGCACGCCTTTGAAACCTGAAACCTCGGAGAATTTTTCTGCCGGTGCTGGCCTAAAAGTCGGCAAATTGAGTGCGACAATTGATTATTTCAATATCAAGATGAAAGACAGGCTTACCCAAGCTGGCGGTAAAGATGTTAGCCAAGCTGTAATTAATGCTCTACCTCAAGCAGATAAAGAGTTTTTGCGCGATTTTGGCGCTCTAAACGCTTTGTTCATTAAGAATGCTGACCTTTCATCATTCACATTCTTCACCAATAATTTTGCGACCACAACCGAGGGCGTTGAATTCGTCGCTACATATCCTTTGGATATTGGTGATGTTCGCACAAATCTCACTTTAGTGGCAAGCCACGTTGATACTAAAGTTACTTCGGATGCCGCCAGTAAAGCATTGCTCGGCTCAACCAATGTATTTGAAATTGAAAATGCATTGCCTAAAAATCGCGCAAGCTTAACTGCGCAAAGCGATATTGGTAAATTATCGCTCTTGGGCCGTGTCAATTTCTATGGAAAATACACAGAGGCGCATCTTGATGACGATACGCTTTTGGTTCCGGCATCTGCCCAAGTGACTGTTGATGGCGAAGTTAGCTATCATATGAATGATAATCTAACATTCTCTTTGGGTGCGCAAAATTTACTTGATAGCTATCCAACCCGTAACCCATGGGATTTTATTGCTGGTGCGAAATATCCTGTGACCGCACCGGGCGGATTTAATGGTGGTTTCTATTATTTGAAACTTTCATTCAAACGCTAATCCTAGCGGCAAAATAAAAAGAGGGCAGGGTGGAAATCCTGCCCTTTTTGTATCTGCCATTTAATTCTATTTCAAATGCGCAAAGGCCTGTTCAAGGTCTCTAATAAGGTCAGCCTCATCTTCAAGACCAATTGAAAGCCTTATGAGGTGGCAATTATGGTCCCATGGGACGGCGGTTCGATTAAAGCCAGTGCAAAGAAGCGCTAGGCTTTCAAAGCCGCCCCAAGAAAAGCCCATTCCGAAAATCTCTAGACTCTCGAGCATTTTTACAGCTTTTTCTTTTTCTACTGGCTTTAAGACAAAGCTAAAGAGCCCCGCGGCGCCCGAATAATCGCGCTTCCAAATTTCGTGGTCTCGGTTGGTTTCAAGCGCAGGATGAATAACTTCGGCAATTTCAGGCCGCAGCGCAAGCCATTTGGCGATATTACGAGCAACTTTGTCCTGATGCTTTAGGCGCACTCCCATAGTTCTTAGGC
>CAYTWK010000211.1:0-3984 GCA_964442095.1 uncultured Caulobacteraceae bacterium
GCTAAGGCCAACTGCCTCCTCTAGGCGCAATTCGGGCTTATGATGAATTGAAACTTCACCATGTGAAGGGTGAATTACGAGCGCCCGCTCTTTTGGCGCCTCGGTTTTGTGCAATTATTAATCCTCACCGATTTCGTCGTTTTCAAACATTTCTACCGGACCACCAGGCATAATCGTTGAAATTGCATGCTTATAAACAAGCTGCACCATACCTTCGCGGCGTAATAACACACAAAAATTGTCAAACCATGTAACAACCCCCTGCAGCTTAACGCCATTTACGAGGAAAATTGTCAAAGGGGTTCTGGTTTTGCGCACAGAGTTTAAGAAAGCGTCTTGTAAATTTTGTTTTTTATCGCCCGACATATTATATCCGTTCTATTTGTATTGCTTTTATTGGGGCACGGAAACTGCCTAGGCCCATTTAGCACCAAATTTGTATTTTTTACAATGAGACATTTTGACTTCCAATAAGCTTTTAGTCCTATTTACTGCATAAAATGCAACCTATTGTTGCTCGATATAAGATTTGCGCAATTGAGCGGCAATTATCCCCGCATTTCCATTCCCAATTGGCGCACCATCAATTGATATTACAGCAGTTACAAAATTACCCGCCGAAGTAATAAATGCCTCACGCGCATTTTTTGCTTCTTCAATTGAAAACGGCTTTTCTACAACATTTAAATTATGAATCTGCGCAAGCTCAATAACTTTTGCGCGTGTAATTCCAGCTAAAATATCATTCCCTAAACTACGGGTTTGAAGTTTTCCCTCTTTGGTAACAATCCATGCGTTTTGCGCGCTTCCTTCGGTGATAAATCCGTCACCGTCATAAAACCAAGCATCGTCAAATCCATTTTCTATAGCGTCTTGCTTTGCCAAAACATTTGCCAATAGATTGGTGGTCTTTATATCGACCCTGCCCCAACGAAAATCCTCTATTGTCTTTACTTTGATGCCATTCGCTGCGCGAGCATCCATTAATGCGAAATCCTTTGGCCGCAATGTAATAATTAGATTTGCTACTATATGCGTCGGAAACTGATGATCGCGAATCGCTGTGCCGCGCGTTATTTGTAAGTAAACTAGCCCATTTTTGGTCCGATTTAGTCTAATTAGTTGGGCAATAATTTGCTCCAAAGAGCTTTGCGAAACCTGAAAATCAATTTTAAGCTCATTCAAAGAACGATGCATTCTTTGAAAATGGCCTGATTTATCTAATAGTTTTCCATCCTTTAGAGGCCAAACCTCATAGATTGAATCGCCAAATTGCAATCCTCTATCATCTATTGATATGGCCGCGTCTTTGAATGGCAAATAGCGCCCATTAACATATGCAAAACGTGACAAATTATTCCTCCAAATCCAGTCCGCGTAGGCCATCAACACCCAAAGTTTTCAATTTCCTATGCAAAGCCGAACGCTCCATACCAATAAAAGACGCCGTGCGCGATATATTGCGGCCAAAACGCCCGATTTGCGCCGCTAAATACTCGCGCTCAAACAATTCTCGCGCCTCTCGCAATGGTAATGAGATTAAGTGGTGCAATCCGGTTCTATCTGCCAATTCACTAACGCCAATACCATCTAAAGCGAGCGCTTCAACGTCAATCGGTTCATTTGCAGAACCATTTGACAATATTAATACACGTTCGACAAGATTTCGTAATTCGCGCACATTCCCCGGCCAAGTCGCCGCTTGCAGGGCCGCAATGGCTTCTTCGCTAAATTTGCGCGGCAATATTCCATTTGCACTGGCGATTTTTTCAACAAAATATTCCGCCAATTGCGGCACATCACTTCGGCGTTCCGATAAAGCCGGAACCTTTATCGGCACAACATTAAGGCGATGATACAAATCTTCCCTAAATCTTTCTTCATTAATCGCCTTACGAAGATCTCGCGAAGTTGAACTTATGACACGAACGTCAACGTCTATGTTATTCGCACCGCCCAATCGCCGAAATCTTTGCTCAACTAATACACGCAGAATTCGCGATTGCGTCTCTAATGGCATTTCTGCGACTTCATCTAACAATAAAGTTCCATTGTGCGCGCGCTCAAAAACACCGATTTTTGTTGGCCGCCCATCGCTCGCTTCTTCACCGAATAATTCGCTTTCCATTCTATCCGGCGCTATCGAAGCCGCCGAAACGACAATAAATGGGCCATTTTGCCGATTTGACTTTTGATGCAATAGACGTGCGACCACTTCTTTTCCTGACCCTGGCGGACCAGATATCAAGACCCGTGAATTCATGGGGGCAACTTTTCGATTGAAGATCGTAATTGCACGGAAGCTATACTATCACCAATTAATTCTTCCCCAGCAACAGCACGGGCCCGCAAAAGCGCATTCTCAGCGCGAATTTTAGCTGTTTCCAAAGCCCTTGCAATAACGAACAATAATCTCTCAGCTTTGAACGGCTTTTCAACATAATCATATGCACCGCGCTTCATCGCAATAACAGCAGTTTCAATAGTGCCGTGGCCAGAGATTAGAATAATCGGAATAGTGCTATCAATTGAGTGGATGATAGAGAGAATTTCAAGACCATCCAATTTACTACCTTGAAGCCATATATCCAAAATCACTAAATCCGGACGACGTCCTTTGAATGCTTCTAAAGCTTCATCGGAATTAGAAGCGAAACGCGCTACATATCCCTCGTCTTCTAGGATGCCACCGACTAAGTCTCTTATATCGGCCTCATCATCGACAATAAGTATTTCAATTGCCATCTATAAACTCCTCAGAAGTAGATTTAATTGTGTTGTATTCATGAATAGGAAGTCTAATTTGAACCCTGGCCCCTTGAAGCCCATCCGCTCGATCTTCTAAATTAATAAAGCCGCCATTTTCCTCCAAGACCTTAGAAACTATAGCTAGTCCTAGCCCAGTTCCTTTGCTTCTCGTGGTGACATAAGGCTCTAATAATCTCTGGCGACCTTGTTTGGGAAAGCCAATTCCATTGTCAATTATTTCGAGAAATACATAGCCGCCCTTAGTTTCAATATTGACAATTACTTTTGGCATTAAAGTGGAATTGTCATTGCTCGCCTGCGTAATGCTTTCGGTGGCATTTTTAAGCAAATTGCCGATCGCTTGGGCTATTAAACGGCTATCAATAGTCACTATAATCGGCTCGGGCGGTGCGATGAATTCAAACTCAATATCGGGCGAAGCAATCTTTTGTGCAAAGACGGCCTGTCGCGCCAATTCAACAATATCATCAGGCTCTAATTTGCTTGATGGCATTCGTGCAAAAGATGAAAACTCGTCTACCATACGCCCGATGTCATTCACCTGTCGTATGATGGTTTCGGTCATACGAACAAAAACGTCTTTGTCTTCATTTATTTGCTTTGAAAACTTTCTCGCAAGCCTTTCAGCTGATAGATGGATAGGAGTAAGCGGATTTTTTATCTCATGGGCAATTCGGCGCGCTACATCTTTCCATGCAGCTTGTCTTTGCGCCACCAAAACCGCAGAAATTTCATCAAAAGTAATGACCAAATCTTTGCCGACATATGATGCGCGAACATCAAAAATCAATTGGTTATTTTCGCGAATGATTTCGATTTGTCCTCTAGCTACTTCTTTGTCTTTCGCATTATTTGATATTTGCCGTAATTCAGGGGCAATATCGAATAGGCCCTTCTCTAGCAATTCTTGCTCTGTGACCCCTAAAATCCGCGCAGCAGCGCCATTTGCAGTAAGGATTTCGCCATTTTCATTCAAACTAACAATTCCCGCTGAGACGCCATTAAACACGGTTTGAATAAATGCAGTTCTTTGTTCTGCCTGCAATCTTGAGGATTTTAGAGCATCTTGCTGTTGCATTAAATCACCGGTCATATGATTAAAGGTCGTGGTCAATGCGAATAATTCATCAAATCGTGTATCTGGAACAACCCTTATACTTAAATCGCCAGAGCGAACTTTATCAGCGGCACGCGCTAGTTTTGTGATTGGGACCG
>CAYTWK010000212.1:0-3977 GCA_964442095.1 uncultured Caulobacteraceae bacterium
TCAATTTGGTGAACATGCAGACTGCCAACCTTTGAAACCTTTGCAAGGTTTTTCGCGGCTTTGTCTATGTCCAAGACATGTTCCAAAACTGCATGTGAAAGGACAAAATCAAATGGTTCAATTACTTGGGCTCCAATTTCGGTGGCATCCGGGTAAAGCTCGAAGAAACTGTCATGATTTCCCGAATTTGCCAATTGTTCAATTATTGTTACATCGAAACTGGATCTCTTTTGTTTAAGAGTTTGTGCAAGCAGTTTGTAAAACTTGGGGTGGTAATCAACAGAATATGGTGGTATCCAGCGATCTGCGATGCCAAGCTTTGCCCCGCTGCACGCTAAAATAGCGCATGTGCCAAAATTGTGTCCAGGCCCGACTTCGAGAATTCGTTTGTTCTGTAACCCGCTTTCGCAAAATCGTGTGATTTGCCCAATAAACAAATTGCCCACTCGAATTGCATTCGCTACGTCATATGCAATAGCTTCATCTGAATTATCAAGCGCCATATGGTTTATTGCATGAAAGCGCGAATCTATTTTTTCTGTCATCTTAATCTCGGCTAAAACTTAATCTGCTTTGTCTAGTTAATCTATATTTGTCGCAACGGGAAGTTAATTAGTGAATTTAGCAGACGCAAAAACTTCCGTCGGACAGGCAATTCTATTTTTCGCACGCATTTTTAAGAAGAATTGCACAATATTTTCCGGCTACTTCTTTCATTCCGCCGTTCTTGCTTAATGTTATTTGTGCAGCTTTCGCAATTTGTTTTGCCAATGCTTTGTCATTCGCCAATTTGGCTATAGATTTGGCTAATTTATTGCAATCCTCGGTTTCATATAAGAGCGCGTCTACGCCATCGCTCAAAAGCTCGCTTATGCCATCAACATTACTCGCAACAATTGGAATGCCTGCCGCTGATGCTTCTAATAATACTCTTGGAAAGGCCTCGCTTCTTGCGCAATTAACAATGACATCGGAACTTTTATAGAGAAAACTCATGTCTTCAATTGTACCTAAGAATTCATAATTTATGTTTGGCTGATTGCCCATGTGCCTTTTCAAATAGGAATAGTATTTTTCTTCAATCCTACCGGCGAATTTAATTCTTATTGGCTTTTCAATAGCGCCCGCCAATTTGTGGGACGCCTTTATTAGATCAATTTGGCCTTTTCGCTCGCAAATTGTGCCGACATTCAATATTACAAATTCTTCCTTTTCGGCGCTTTGTGTTGCATCAAGATGCAGGTCTTTAAAAATATCGGGAATTGGGTTGCGAATTAATGCCATTTTCGAATTGTCAGATATGAAACGCGACCAAGTCTCTATCGAGCTTTGGGCAACGAATATGCAACTTTCACAATAGTGAAAACATGCCAGTGCGCGTGCAGCAACTTTCGGGTTTCTATCCGCAAGAACTTGGCGCCAATCACCGCCTTCACGAATATTCCAAATCATTGGAATACCGATTACTGCTCCAGCGTCCAAGATAGGAAAACTATCGATTGTAACGGCGAAAATCAAATCGACATCAAAAGATCTTATTTTTGATGCAAGCCTATGCACTTGCTTCTCATACTGCGAAAAACTGGCAAAATTGGGCCAAAATTCCTCAATAATTTCTACATCAAGCTTTGCAGATTCAATACAGCTTCTTAAGGGTCCTTCAAAAGGCGAAATCAGCTTTACGTCAAATTTTCCCGATTTTTTGAAAGCGGCAGCCAATTCGAAGCCGCTTAATGGTGCACCTTCTAAATTTAGATTTGGTAGTGCGATAAGGATAAAGGGCCTGTTGCTCTGGCTGTATTTTGTCTCGGCCTTTAACCTGTAATTCGGCTTGAGATTCTCTGGTAAATTTAGGTTTTTGCCAAAAAAGACAAAGAATATTCTTCGAAAAATTGCAATAAAATCGCCCTCTAAGGCAATATTAAATAATAGCTTTAATCGATTAATTACTTTGGCTTTCACTCGCTTATTGTTCAATATTTGGCAAAGTTTTGCTAGTAGCTAGAGAGTATTTATTCGCCAAAAATACAGCTGGAGTTACGTTAGCCTTTGCCGCTTCGAAAACAAAATCTCTCTCTAGTTTTGATGGCACCGACCCAGACATCAGGCCATATTCCAAAAAATGTAAAAGCAGGCACGATTTGCCAAATTTTATATTCGGGTTCTCTTTTTCGTAAAACTTCGGATCGAAGTATCTATTAGGCCACAAACCATTCTTTTCCCCAAATTCGAGATAATGGCCCAATTGATTGCGTATGACAGAATTCTGCGAACCAATTTGGCTCTCATAAAAGTTCAAATCAAAAACAAGGTAAGAATATTCAAAATCTGGATTTAGGCCCATATCTCGTAATGCGCGTTTGGCACGAAGATTGAAGCCAAAGCTCGGCGAAAGGGAATATATCAGCTTGTTTAACGCTCGTTTTATCAAATCTACAAGTTTAAATCCAAAATTTGACTGCGCCTTTTTTAGCTGAAAATCTAGGGCAATTCGTTCAGCATCGCATTTGGCAAAGGCCTTCTCACGCTCGAGGATATACTTTTCACTGTCCTTGCGATAGCGCGCAAATTGTTTTTCAATGGCCGCAAAGGTTTCCTCAATTCCTTCAATGGAATTCTTGAATTCTAAATCTTGCATGAAGCGCCCACCAATTCCGCAATTATTTTTCAGTATAATTACAGGGTAAACCGCTGGTTGTAAAGGAAAACTTAGTAATAGCCGTGACTTTTTAGGCCGAGCTTAAGTCTTTCATCCAGTTCGCGATTCTGTTCACTGAACATAGTTTTTATTCTTGCTTTGTCTTTTTCAAGGAATTCAACTTTTTCGATAGTGGCTTTGTTCCAAAATTCGTCTTCGGAATTAAAAGAATTTTCTTTGGTTCCCATCGCGACTTTTTTCGTACTCTTTGGGTCTATTCCTAAAAAGTCTGCCCATTCTTCATAATATTTCGCTTCATCGCAAACAAGGTTTTCATAAACGAAAACCTTGACGTTTTGAGCGCCAAAAGCTCTTTCATATGCTGCAATTACTTTGTCATATTCCAAAAGCCCAAGCATATTTTTTGAGGGCGCGCGAAACTGAAACTCACACCACTCATGGATTGTAAGAGGAACTTCAAATGGTTCATATGAATCCTTATGAACATATAGATATTGACCAGACACACCAAAGGAATGATAAAATGAACTTAGCAGAGATGTCTGTTCGCGAAGGACAATTGCTATCTTTGCATCTTTTGCAACCTTCGCAAGGCGCTTTGATAGAAGGGACGGATCCTGCGACCATGGGTGAATGAAATTCTCGCTCGAGATTATTGTAGCTTTTTTACTATCAGGAAGGACTAATGAAGAAAAATAGTCCTTTAGGTGTTTTTCACCCTTATAATTAAAATCCAAGTCAACCATAAGGGAATGGAGTGGCTCATACAATCCTTGGTCTGAAAACCGAAAACTCGGGATAAATTTCCCTAAATATTCGATTTCCGGATGCTTCGGGAAGAGGCCAATCTGAAGTGTCGATGTTGCTGTTTTCGGATAACCGATATGAAATATTAGGTTAGATTTAGGCATTCTCTGTTATATTCGCTTTCGCATCTTCGATAATATATTCAGCCTTTAAATCTACTAATGATTGCGAGAGCGCATAATCACCTTTGATTGTAAAGTGCTTCGCATCTACTCGGCGGTCATAATGATGTTCGCTGAAAGAAGAATAGGCTCCAACAGTTATAAAATAATCCCCCAATCCAAGATTAAACTCTCCTTTAAGTCTTATGATATTTTCGCTTCCCTTAGGGCCAGGCTTTAATATCTTTTTTACATAAGGAGGCGCAATTGCAAATAATCTGATACCTTCTTTGGTAGTAATGTTTATGCCAATATTTAATCCTAAAATTGGCTCGTCAGTTTTTACGACATATTTAACGACAATCTCAAATTTTTCGCCCGCTTCAAAGTTATTTGCGACTTCATTTTTC
>CAYTWK010000213.1:0-3954 GCA_964442095.1 uncultured Caulobacteraceae bacterium
AAGCGTAGTTGATGATTTAATCAATAATCGCCAAAACCGCATTCATGGTGGGTAAAAAAGGGGGCTAGCAATTGCGGCCTAATCCTTTGCGCAAAACATTTTTGTGTTCTTCGCGTTATCGAAAAAATCTTAGATTTTTTCGCGCTCATCATAGCGCAAAGTTGCCGAAGATGATTTTGGAAGTTTGGGTGATACTTCAACTCTGGCAGACCCAAGCGTAGTTGATGATTTAATCAATAATCGCCAAAACCGCATTCATGGTGGGTAATTGGACAAAACTACTTACTAAGATGCAGTTTCATCAAGCCCATGGCGATTTTGTCAAACGCGCCATCAATTTCGCTCGCAGTTTGTATCGAAAAGAACTTCGAAGGCTCTGACGCGCAATTGCGAAGGATATTTTCTGACGCTGGATTATCAATCGCAAGGCCAATTGTATAAATTGTTATGCCCGCATTTTTGATATTTTCGCAAACTTGTGCGGTTCGCCCATCCATAAATGTTTTTATCGAAGCACTTGTTGCCGGCGTTGGTCCAATATTTCCTTCGTGACCATAACCATATGTGCTAAAATCACTTTGAAGTGAAGTTGAATAGGCGTTTACCGAATTGGAACCGTCTGTGAAAAATACCATCACTTTTAGATTGCCAGTTCCATAAGGCAGAGCTTCGGTGAATGGTGCGCTTGACGATAAAACTCGCCAACCCCATGCCAAACCTTCGATAAGATTTGTTCCGCCTTTGGCAACTAAAGTGCCTGCCTTATTTGATGCCGCAGGAATATTGGTAGTTAGCGGCATTAATTCTTGGGTCCAGCAGCCAAAATTTGGCCCTTGTGGCTCAAACATATTTGAATAAAACGCGTATGGCGCGGTTTTGGTAACTGGCGCCCAGCTTGCCGGATTATTTGGGTTGGTTATGCCATATTTCCCAAAGCTTTGTGCCGACGCGACATTATCATTTGGAATATCGTCTGTGACATAGGAATTTGGATAATTAGCGCCATTACCGGGATCTGGCTCATCGGGCCATAGCCATGGCACAAAAAGAGTAGAGCCATTTGCACCACTAGGAGCAGTGTCGTCAACATCAAATGGCGCGGGCCGTGATTGCACGCAGCCAAGCCAATTTTCACCCAAATGATTAAACAAGCTAAAGCGATTAATATTAGGGTTGGAGAAAATATTTCCATGAATTGGCGAAAGCGCATTTGTATCCATATAAGAAGCGCTTGCATGCGCTGCGCCAATATTTACCGTATTTGAGAATGGAACAATCGCTGTTTTCAGGCTTAGAAAGCGCGCACTTAGTGATTGCAGTCTCGCCAAAGTATTTTGAACTCCGCCGCGTAATTCTGCGATACGCGCCCCATTCATCGATCCAGACGTATCGAGGACAAAAGCAACTTCTAAATTTGCTTGGCCAACACCGATTTCAGAGACTACTTCGCCAGACATATTTGATTTGCCGATAATACCACCAAATATTAAAGCAATATTATAGTTCGCTACCGCACGGTAACCGGTGGCGGTTTTAGTCACAACAGCATTGCCCATAGTTAGGCTAGAGCTCACTTTTGAGCCAGCAAGCGATTTATTAACTAGGCTATTAACGTCATTTAGGTTATCGTGATACGTTTCTGAACCAAATGGATACATTAATGCTGAATCCAGGGCGGCTTGGGCTTTAGCTTTATTTGAACTAATATTAGCCAAATCAACGCTCGCGCCGAGCGTGGTAACTAATAAAACAGATATAAGAGCAAATATCATTCCAACATTTGCTTTTTGGTTGGAAACCAGTTGCTTTTTCACCGCCGTCGCCCTCAAAATAATTTAATCGACAGCATTTTCTACAATTATAATATTAATAACTAGATAAAATTCGACCAAAATTGAGCAATAAATCCGCCAAACTCCCTTATTCTAAAGGATAATCATCGAATAAATTGTATGGAAGCGATTCCAACAACCAAAAGTGGTGCAAGGCCTAAAAGGTCAATTATAAATATACCCTTGAGTAATATTGGTCTTTGATTTGTCAAATAAACATAAATAAATGACAGCATGCTAAATCCAGTAATTAGCACTGCCATGTCTCTTATTGACGGAATAAAGGCGGCGCAGGCCGCCGAGGCAAAGACTATTAGAAATAGCGCCGCGCGGTGCTGTAATAATGAAAGGACCAAATCATCGCCTTTTACGCCATATAATTTTTCGATTAAACTTGGTCTGAAAAACGCTAAAGCCGGGAAAAAATGGATTAATGCAAGCAATAGCCAGCAGACTGTTACAAATAATTGCATTTTATTACTTTCTATACATTTATTTGGTCACTTTATCATGAATTTAAATGCTGATATATGATTTAGGCAAATATAGTTTAATTTGAGAAGGCAAGTTTTTGACACAAAAAATCTTAGAAGTCCAAAATCTGAACATAGATTTTTCTACTCCAGACGGCATTATTAACGCGGTTCGCGGCATTAATCTTGAAATCAATGCGGGTGAATGTGTCGCCGTTGTGGGCGAATCAGGATCTGGCAAAAGCCAAACCTTTTTAACGGCGATGGGGCTTTTGGCGCGTAATGGAAAGGCGACAGGCTCGGTCAAATTCATGGGTCAAGAATTATTAGGCCTTAAAAACGACGCTCTAAACAAAATTCGCGGCAAGCAAATGGCGATGATTTTCCAAGATCCACTTACTTCGCTCACGCCGCATATGCGAATTGGCAATCAAATGCTTGAAGTCTTAAAACTGCATTTGAATGAAGAAGGCGAAGCGGCGCAAAAAAAGTGCATTGATTGGCTTGAAAGGGTTCGTATACCGGAGGCCAAAAGACGCCTCCATCAATTCCCACATGAACTTTCTGGTGGAATGCGGCAGCGAGTTATGATTGCAATTGCGATGTTATGCGAACCAAAGCTGCTTATCGCCGACGAGCCGACTACCGCGCTTGATGTTACTGTCCAAGCGCAAGTATTAGAATTAATGGAAGAATTGCGCCGTGATTTGGGTGCAGCAATTGCATTAGTGACGCATGATATGGGCGTGGTCGCGCGCCTTGCCGATAGAGTTCAAGTTATGAACCAAGGATTATATGTTGAAGGCGGTTCGGCAATTGATATTTTCGGAAAACCCAAAGACCCCTATACGCAAAAACTTCTAGCAGCTGTGCCGCGCCTAGATAGGCCAAAGCGCAAAGGCGTTGCCTTGGGTCCAGCCCCTGACAATTCTAAAGAAATAATAGTCGAAGCCAAAGATATTAAAGTTCATTTCCAAGTCCCGGCAGGTGGTGGCGGTATTTTCCCTAAAAAGCAGCCTCTAAAAGCAGTTGATGGTGTCGATTTGATTATTCGGGCCGGTGAAACTTTGGGCGTGGTCGGCGAATCGGGGTGCGGTAAGTCCACTTTGGCCCGCGGCGTCCTAAAGCTAATTCCACCGAGCGCCGGAACCATTACATGGCTCGGCAAAGATGTTTCTGGTGATAGTGCAAAAGAACTTCGTGCCTCGCGCAAGGATTTGACAATTGTATTCCAAGACCCTTTAGCAAGCCTTGATCCACGCATGACAATCGGCGCCTCTATCGGCGAGCCGCTTTTGGTGCATAGGCCAGATATTTCGCCAAAAGAGCGCGATGAAATGGTTAGCGCAATAATGAAACGTGTCGGCCTGAACGAAGATTGGCTTAACCGCTACCCACACGAATTTTCTGGCGGCCAAAACCAAAGAGTTGGGATTGCGCGGGCCATGATTTTGCGTCCAAAATTTGTCGTTTGCGATGAAGCTGTTTCAGCACTAGACGTTTCAATTCGTGCGCAAATCTTAGACTTATTACTCGATTTGCAAAATGAATTTGGCGTAGGAATGCTATTTATTTCGCACGATTTGGCGGTTGTGCGCGAAGTTTCCCACCGCATCATGGTCATGTATCTTGGCCGCGTTGTTGAAACT
>CAYTWK010000214.1:0-3907 GCA_964442095.1 uncultured Caulobacteraceae bacterium
TATTCGGGCAAACTTGCCCGAGCTTCCTAGCGCTATGAAGGCGCGCTTTATGTCCCAATATGGGCTTACCGCTTATGATGCAGGGGTTTTGACCGCCGATAAAGAATTTGCGGTTTTCTATGAAGAAGTTGCAAAAGGGCGCGATGCCAAACTTGCAAACTCTTGGATGACGGTTGAACTTTTTGGCTGGCTAAACAAGAATAATGTTGAGCTTTCGCAAAGCCCAATTTCGGCCACCAAATTGGGCGGCCTTGTTGGTTTGATTACGGACGGCACAATAAACGGCAAAATCGCCAAAGATGTCTTCGCCAAAATGATTGAAACTGGCGATGAGGCGGGCGTAATTGTGGAACGCGAAGGTCTTAAACAAACCACCGATACCGGCGCAATCGAGGCGGCGATTGATGAATTAATGAAATCAAGCCCCGAAAAAGTCGATGAGGCGCGCGAAAAGCCAAAAATGCTTGGCTGGTGGGTTGGCCAAGTGATGAAAGCCACGGGCGGCAAAGCCAACCCTGCGATAGTGAATGATATTTTGAAGGGCAAATTGGGGATAGAGTAATCAAACCGCCGCCTTCGCTTTGCTCGCTTGGCGGTTTGGTTTGCTATCTGTTATTTAGCTTTCCACCGGCCCCAAAATGTATTTATCGCCAATCCTGTCATTACCAAAATCGCGGCGATTATTTTCCAATCTTGGAGTTGCTCGTGGAGGAAAATCACGCTTGCACCTATGCCCGAAATTGGTATCAAAAGCGCGATTGGTGTAATTGTAGCGGCTTTGTAGCGGCCCAATAAAAAGCCCCATGCAGCATAACCGAACATACTATTGCCGATTGATTGCCACGCAAGGGCGGCCCATGCTTCTGGCGGTGCGGCAAAGATTGACATGGTTATTTTTCCCAATCCTTCGGCCAAGAATGAATAAGCCAAAAGGGGTGGAAACGCAAAAACCCCGCCCCAAACCACATAGGCGAGCATATTTACATGCGGCGACTTGCGCACAATCATATTCGAACAGGCCCAACAAAATGCACCCGAAATCGCAAGCAAAAGCGCAATAGGTGTCGCTTCACCACCGCCATTCATAGCAATTACCACAAGCCCGCTCGCGGCAATTATTAGTGCGAAAATTTGATATTTTGCGACTTTTTCATTCGCAATTATCATTGCAAGGCCGATAGTAAAGAATACTTGCACTTGCATAATAAGGCTAGCAAGGCCGGGCGATAGGCCAAGTTTCATCGCGCTAAATAATAGTCCAAATTGCCCGCCGCCGACTAAAATCCCATATAAGGCAATATCTTTTAGTGGCACGTTCGGCCGTTTAAGAAAAAAGCAAAGCGGGAAGAATACAAATATAAACCGCAATGCCGCAAATAAAATCGGCGGAAAATGTTCTAGGCCAATATGAATAATGACAAAATTAGAACCCCAAACAATGGTTACCAAAAGCGCAAGAATTAGATGGGGAAAAGACAAAGTGGATTTTGAATGGGGCATGCTCTTCTATTGCATACGAATATATTGGTGGCAAACCTATAAAGACCAAATATAAGAAGCTTTCTTATTTATGTTGCAGAATCATTTGCTTTGATTAGTATCATAAAGGTGCGGCTTTGGCGCTATTTTATAGAGGGGCAAAAATGAAAAAGCATGGCATTGGTGCAATGATTTGTGCGCTTTTTTTAATTGGTTCGCCAAACATGGCTTTGGCGAAAATTTCTGAGCTGCGCCTTGGCCTTCTAAGTCATAATGCAGAAATTCATGCCAAAAATGGCGGTAAAGAAAAAGGCCCTGATATAGAGGCGCAAATTGTGTTTGAAAGCCCGAGCTGGCTGGAATGGGCGCAAAGCCCAAAGCCAATCATTGTTGGAAACCTGAATACCCAGGGTGAAACGAGCTTTTTTGGCGGCGGTTTAGAATGGGGGATTGGCCTTGGCGAAAATTATGAGCTGCAGCCATTTTTAGGCATTGTCGTGCATAATGCCGATCCGCTTAATAATCCATATGCACCTGCCGATAGCGTTCGGCGCGCGAAATTCAATGCCGAAGAACTTGCGCTTGGCTCGCGTGATTTATTCTGGCTTGGCATAAACCTAGAGCGCAAAATAAATGACGATTGGGCAATCGCTCTTCATTACGAGCACCTAAGCCACGGCCAGATATTAGGTGACGGCAAAAACCAAGGTTTGGATAATATTGGCCTTAGGATTGGGCGCAAGTTCTAATTCTAGCCAAGAAATTTGCCAAAATTATTGGCTAAGGCCTTATCAATTTGATCCATTGTGCTAGCTTGGCTTAGTGCTTCTATACTCGTAACGCCAAATTCATCGAACCCAAGGCCGCATGGATTAATCCGCGAAAAATGCTCGAGATTGGGGTTCACATTTATTGAAACCCCATGAAAGCTAACCCAATGACGGATTCTTAGGCCGACTGCCGCGATTTTTTCTTCGCGGATTTGCCCGTCATTTTGTGGCACATCAACCCAAACCCCAATGCGGCCATCACGAATATTGCCAATCACGCCCAAATCCGCCAAACTTGCGATTACCCATTTTTCAACATTGCAAACAAATTTGCGCACATCGCGCCCGCGCTTTTTTAGATCCAGCATTAGATAAATAACCCGCTGCCCTGGGCCATGATAGGTTACCTGTCCGCCGCGTCCAGTTTTGGTTATCTCAATATCGCCAGCGCCAAAAATATCTGTAGCTTTGCCCGAAGTGCCAATGGTGAAAATTGGTGGATGTTCTAATAGCCAGACCATTTCTTTTGCGTGGCCTTCATGGATTGCAAGTGCGCGCGCTTCCATTTTTTCGACCGCATCGGCATAGGGAACAGGGGCTTTTTCGATTACCCATTCAATATTTTCAAAAGAATTATTCAACAATCTCTACCAGCGTTTCAGCGAGGCCAACTTCGGAAACCAAATCATAGAAGACTTTGGCATTTTTCGTTGTTACCCGAACACAGCCATGCGATGCCATTTGCCCAAGCCGAGAGACCGCGTTTGTGCCATGAATGGCATAGCCTTGATAAAAGAAAACCGCGAATGGCATTGGCGCATTATCATAGGTTCGCGAATACCACATAGTATATTTGCGCTGTGCATTATAATAGCCAATAGGGGTTTCAAAATCTTTTTTTCCGGTTGAAACTGGCCATGAATAAATCATTTCGCCATCAATTGAGACCGTCATTCTTTGCTGTGATAAATCAACGCGCGCAACCAAACGCTCCGCTAGAGCTGTAGTCGGTGCAAGCATTAGTAAAAATGCACAAATAGCAAGGATTTTGCGCGCCATCTATCTCCAGTAACCCCAAAATTAAGTTATGAATATTATCTAATCCTAAAATAAAATAAATCAATCCCTCTGGGTTTTGCTGTAAAGCCCTAGTGAAATTTTTATTTTTGATAACAGACTGTTCACTTCTTCGGTTTAACCTATTCGCTTGAGGCAAAACCGAAGAGAATTTTATTTATGCAAATTAAAAAAGTTGGTGTTGATATTTCGGTTCTTGTTGGGCGCTCCTCGCTTGCAATGCATCAATTGCTAAAGATGGGGCGCGGCGCGGTTATCCCACTTAGTGCGACGCCAAATGATCCAGTTTGGATTTTGGCCAATAATCACCCCATAGCGCGCGGCGAAATTCAGCTAGATGACGATAAAATTGCGGTTGAAGTAATTGGCCCCGCCAATGTCCACGATTATTTCGCTGGCCCTTGATAGAGATATATTTAATCTAATGGCTTTCGCCGTTTTGATAAATAATCGGATTTAATTCAGTATCAATAATTTCCCCAACTCTGGCACCGGGGCACCATTGTTTCCAATCTGCTTCTTGCATATGATTTTTTGGCTGCATTAGAAGCATTTGCGCGTCCATATAAATCATTGTCATT
>CAYTWK010000215.1:0-3895 GCA_964442095.1 uncultured Caulobacteraceae bacterium
GCGGGCCTGTGCCTTTTGTAACGTGATAACCGGCAAGCCAAATCCGATAGATCCCGATGAGCCCAAAAACGTCGGCATTGCGGTTGCAAAAATGGGGCTTTCGCATATCGTAATCACTTCAGTCGATAGAGATGATTTGACTGATGGCGGCGCAGTCCAATTTGTTAATACAATTAGTGAAATCCGTAAACAGGCCCCAAATACTACTATAGAAATTTTGACCCCCGATTTCCTGCGTAAAGACGGCGCACTTGAAACCGTGATTGACGCAAAGCCTGATGTTTTTAATCATAATATTGAAACCGTGCCGCGTCTTTATTTGAGTATTCGCCCTGGTGCGCGCTATTATCATTCCTTGAGATTATTAGAAAAGGTAAAATCAAGAGATGGCTCAATTTTTACTAAATCGGGACTTATGGTGGGCCTCGGTGAGACTAAAGAAGAAGTCCTGCAAGTTATGGACGATATGATAAGCGCCGGAATTGATTTTCTAACCATTGGCCAATATCTACAACCAACACGCAAACATGCCGCTATCGATAGATTTGTAACGCCTGAAGAATTTAAAGCCTATGAGACAATTGCCTATTCAAAGGGTTTTTTAATGGTCTCTAGCTCGCCTTTAACTCGCTCTAGTCATCATGCCGGCGATGATTTTATAAGGCTTAGAGCAAATCGCGAGGCAAAATTGGCGCAACAAGCAAATTCGGCGTCTTAATTTGCCTAGAATTGAGCTAAATAAGAATAGCGATTTTAGCGCGTTAGAAATGCTAGAATTGGTATCTGATGTTCCAAATTATCATATGTTTCTTCCTTGGGTAAAGGCGGTTCGGGTTTGGAATGAGACTATCGAAACTGGAACTTTCGATGCTGAATTATTGATTGGTTATCGAAACTTTCGCGCGCCTTTCACAACCAAGGTAAAGATTGATAGAGCACAATCCACAATCCAAACCTCCCTAGTCAAAACAAAGTCAAAAAGCCTATTCGGGCAACCGATGCGCGAATTAGAGTGCAAATGGAAATTCATAGCAGATGGTTTTGGTTGCATGATTGAATTGGAAATAGATTATATCTTCAATGATAGAATCCTTGCGGCTCTACTTTCAAACAATATCGAAAAAGCCAGCCAAAAGCTGATAGAGGCCTTCACAAATGAAGCGAAACGGCGTTATTCATAGATAGGAATCATGTCGCTTTGATGTGTTTTAAAGCTAATAGGGATGGATAATAGCGAAATGACGGACGCTAACGAAAATACTGGTTCGGATCAGAATATTGCTATGAATGATACTCAAGTGCCAAGTTTGAATAGCGCAAACTTCATTTATCCAGCAACTACATTCTTATCGGCGTGTTTAATGTTCACTTTGCAGCCGATGTTTGCAAAGATTCTTACCCCATTAATGGGGGGCACGCCTGCAGTATGGAATACTGCATTAGTTTTCTATCAAGGAACTCTATTAATTGGCTATTTTTACGCGCATTTTATTGCCACGCGCCTTTCATTGCGCAATCAATTGATAACTCATGGCGTATTGTTACTTATTGGTCTTTTGTTCTTGCCAATCAAAGTTAGCTCTATGGTTGGAACCCCAAATGTTGATAGCCCTGTAATCTGGACCTTATTAGCACTCCTATTTTCAATTGGGGCACCAATCATTGCTATTTCAGCTACTGCCCCTTTGGTGCAGGCTTGGCGCGCAAGGATAGGCGATGGTGTTAATCCTTATCGTCTGTATGCGGCATCAAATCTCGGCAGTTTCTTGGCACTTGCCGCTTATCCGTTCCTAATAGAGCCTTTTATCGGTGTTAAGTTGCAGGGCATACTCTGGAGCGGTTTATACATTGTTTTAGCCGCTTTATTATTCTTCGCAATTCGCGCAGTTCCAAAAGATTCCATTGCTCCAAAAGATATTGCGCAGGAAAAAACCAGTTTCGGTGAAATTATCAGATGGATTGGATATGCCGCAGTCCCTTCAGCGCTTTTAGTTGCGGTAACAACCCATATAGTTACTGACGTCGCATCGGTGCCATTATTATGGATACCACCTTTAGCGCTATTCTTATTGACTTTTGTAATCGCCTTTTCGGATCGTGCCGAGCGGCTTTATGCAACTGCAGTTCCATTAAAATTCATTTTTGTTTTTGTTTTGGCTGCTGTTATGGCTGGCGATGGCGATGATGGCTATATTGGGCTTGCAATTCATCTCTTGATTTTCTTCATTATTGTTCTTTGCTGCCACTTAGAATTGTCAAGTAAGCGGCCAGAGCCAGCCCGTCTCACCGAGTTTTATTTATGGATGTCAGTCGGCGGTGTATTGGGCGGCGCATTTGCTGCGCTCGCGGCACCTATTTTGTTTAATACAACCATCGAATATCAATTTATACTGGTCGCGGCTTTATTGATTGCACCTTGGAAAACCGCCGATACAAAGCGCGCTATTTTGGCGACGATTATAGCAATTGCAATAGCAACTCTATTTCTAAATCGCTTTGAAGTCGCGACATTCCTCGACTTGAAACTTCCGATAAACGCAAAAGACGGTATGCCTAGCACATTCTGGAATAGTGCGCTCTTAGTTTGGGACGATTACAAAGCTGGCTTTTTATTGTGCATCGCGCTTGGTTTTGTGGCGCTATTGATATTGCGTTCAGCTATTCTCACAGCTGCACTTGGCGGGATTGCACTCCTATTACCGATTTTTATCCAAGATAATTCATTAGTGCGCTTTCGCGATAGAAGCTTCTTTGGAGTATTAGAGATAACCGATTCTGGCGAAGATATTACTAGCCTAAGACAACTTTCGCACGGCACGACTTTACACGGAATCATGAGTTTAGATCCGTCCAAAAGCCGAATTCCGATGTCTTATTATTATCATAAAACACCGATTGGCCTATTATTCGAGGAGGCATCCAATGCTAAGCCAGAGAGTTTGCGCGCTGGTGTTATCGGTCTTGGAATGGGCTCAACCACTTGTTATGCTAAACCTAAACAAGATTGGACGGTTTTTGAAATTGACAATCAAGTGGTCGAAGCTACTGTGCATTCTCCATGGGTTCGTTTCGTTCCTCGATGCGCTCCGCAAACCAAGATAATTATGGGTGATGCACGTTTGTCTATGCAAAGCCAAAAGGACGGTTGGTTTGACATTCTATTGGTTGACGCTTTCACTTCTGATGCAATCCCGACCCATATGATTACGCAAGAAGCAATTAATATGATGATGTCAAAAATTGCGCCTGATGGAATCTTGATTGTTCATATTTCAAATCGTTTTCTAGGATTACAGAATATTGTCGCCGATGCGGCTAATGAAGGCGGCTTCTTCGCAATTCAGGGATTAAGAAATGGCGATGATACAGACAGCGCCGATACTGGTGTTCGGGCTATGGTAATTGCCCATAATCCGCAGAGGTTAGAAAAATACACCGCCGACTTCTGGCAAAAAATGCCAAAGCGCAAGAATTCAAAGCCATGGACTGATGATAGAACCGACATCATTCAGGCTATATTGGATAATGACGAATAATAGTCAGATGGCCTATAAGCCGGGTTCTGTCCAATGATTTCGCTTTTGGGCGCAATCATTTGGGCGATTATTCATCTTGGGGTTCAATTACTTAAACCCTCACGCGACCTACCCGAACATCTGCCTGCAAATCGGCCTTTGCAATCGCTTGCGCAACGTGTTCCTATTCGGTCTTGCTCCTGATGGGGCTTGCCGTGCCCGCTTTGTTACCATTGCGGCGGTAGGCTCTTACTCTACCGTTTCACCCTTACCCTTTATTGGTCAAAGACCAAAATTGGGCGGTTTGTTTTCTGTGGCGCTATCCCTAAAATTGGCTTTAAGGCCAATCTCGGCGGGAATTACCCGCCATCATATTTGCT
>CAYTWK010000216.1:0-3892 GCA_964442095.1 uncultured Caulobacteraceae bacterium
TACAAAACCGCGCTGAACAACTGGCTGCTGAATCTTTTGAACGCGCAAAAAATGCCGCAGACCCTACACCAGAAAGCCTATACCTGCACGAGTTTGCTCCCACCCCAGTGACTGAGGAGGTAGCGCAGTATTTGTAAGTTCGGTAAGAGCATTCAATAATGCCGCCAAGCGATTTTGCTCGTTCTCCATCGTTGATACCAAAATATCAGCTCCGCCGCGCGCTTCCTCTGATGCTTTTTTTAAACTAGCAGCTCTTATCTCAATAGTGTTTTCCAAATCGCCTAAGCGCGATGTTGCCGAGCTTAAAGATTCCTCTAGGCGATTTATCTCTTCGCGGACTGATTGCAAACTCGATTTCGCCGATTGTTGCAAAGTCTTTTCCGGCTCCATCATGCGCCTTGCGGCATTCACCAAACTGCGCGATTGTTGATTGGCGCGATTAACGCTTTCACCCAATAGTCCCGCTAGCACTGAAAAAGCCGCTGGCGCAAGCAAAGTTATAATCATTGAAAGCATATCGATTTGGCCAATGCCAGACATATTGCCCGACATATAGAGCATTGCACCTATAATCCAAATGATAGCAACGCCAATAGAAAACAATAAGATTGGCGGCTCTTGCTTGCGCTTCCTTCGCCTTCTCGTCGCATTGTCTTGCTCTTCTTCGGTATTGGAAAAACTAAGAGTTTGCTCTGACGGAATCATTCCAGTTGCGCTATTGGTTTGTCCTTCTTCTTGCGAAATGGGTGCCAAAAGGTTTTCATCACTTGTTTCTTCAAGTGTGAAGCGCAATCTCGGCTTGCTTTCTGATTTTTGCTGTAGAAAGTCGTCGTCAGGATTATTCATAGCTGCAAATGTTCTTAATTCCGAGAAATAAAGGGCGAAATGGAAATTATTAGTGGCGGAAACTAAAACGCCATTAGCACAATATTGCAATACTTCTTGTCATTTAAACAAAAAAATGAACAGCCCACCCTTTTCTATGGAGTTATAGTAAAGCTCCATTTTTTAAACCCCTTTGTTCTAGGCGATGGGCTTTTATTTCCTGTCGGCAAGCCAGAGGCGGAAATCTTAGTCGAAAACTTGTTAAGTTTACCTTCAAAATCTATCTGCATTGCAACTTGCTCGTTCGGTGGTGCGCCTTTTTCGTGCGCCAATCTATTATTATCGGCATAATCAATTCCTGCAAACGCCAATAAAACATAAATAATTTCGCCAATTATATTCGCGGCATTTAACATAAACGGCCCCTATCCTATAAAACTCTTGCCTGTGGATTTGCCCTTGCTACAGCTTTCATACATTCGTTTTAGAATGTCAAGAAATTTCCTACTGACTTATGCCTTCAAATTTAAGTCTTTTAGTAACTATATTACTATAGCGTAGGGGGGTTAAATTATATTGGTGGGGCAATGCCAAGAATATTATACGCCGAAGACAACGCAGGAATGCGTCGCATGGTATGCTGCTTTCTTGAAGCGGCAGGATTAGACGTAGTAGCAGTTACAGATGGTGATGAAGCCATAGAAGCAGCTGAGCTAGAGCGATTTGACATAATCCTACTTGATGTAACCATGGAGCGCATTGACGGCCTTGACGCCGCCAAATTAATTAGAAAATCGACAACTCCAAATGCTAATTTGCCAATAATCGGTTTGACTGGGCGATCTGAAGAACAAGAAATTTTAGAGTGCCAAAGTGCTGGCATGAGCATAGTTCTAACTAAGCCAGTAAACCTAGAACTATTGCTTGAGACAGTTTGCAATGCGCATGAAATAATCGCCAATCAGAATAAAACTAATGGCGACCTCCAAATTGATAATCAAATATCTGAGGAAAAACCTAACCTCAAAATAATTGATATTTCTGTTCTCGCACAATATCGCCTAAGTGTCGGAATTAGCGCAACTGAAGGCATTCTACGCGATTTTTCGGATATATGGCCAAGAAAAATTGGCGAATTATATACGAGTATCCTGAACAAGGAACATGATAAATTCGCCCGAAGCGCCGAGGAATTAGGCGCCGCCGCAGCTGGGATTGGCGCGAGCAAAGTCGCTTTTAAAATTAGCGCCGCACTAAGTGAAACCTGCTTTGACAAACGAGCTAAAATGCTTCCAGATACCGCAACTGCATGTGAAGAAGTTCAGGCCATAATAAATGCTCTTGCCGAACCATATGATAGCGACAATATAGCAGCTTAAAATATTTTGAACTATCGGCGACCGCGCAATTGCGCGAAACTCTCGGCGGCACTAGGTGCGGCTTTTTCTTCGGCTTGCGGCAATAAAGCTTCGGCAATTGAGCCATTATTCATTGATATATTTGCAATTTCCAGCGCCTGAGCCTGTATATTCTCATCATTGCTTCGGTAGAATTGCGCCAATAGCATAGGATCCGGAACATTATTTCGTCGTGCACCACCGACCCCGCCATTAAGCATATTAATGAGACCCATATTCATTTCGTATTGGCTATTTATTTGATTAATACCACCAAGCCAAACTTGCGCATTCTCATTATTGCGAAATAGTGTAACTGGTCCGCCCTTTTGATTAGAAGCGCTCAAGGCTTCGCCATTTTGGGCTGTCTTTCTAAGATTTTCGAGGACTTCGATAACAGATTTTGCCCGCCCACCTTCATAAAATATATTGCGATTAGCCCCAGCCGCCGCAGGAAATAAATCCGCTGCTCGCGCCCATGGTTGGCGTTCCGCTGCATTTATCAATTCAGATGCACCGCCTGGCCCAAGAAAATGGGCGGCATACAAATCCCCTGGCTGCGGTTCTTGACCAGTTCGCGCCCGCAAATATTCAGCATTATCACTAGCAAACTCTGCGGCCATACGGGCGGAGATTTCTGGCTCATAACGCAAATCCAGCAATCTACGCCTTAAAGCGCCATCCCTAACAAAAGGGCGACCATCTGCGCTAATTTCAATGGCATTTGCCTCATTAGCTAGGCCATGTTTTGCGCCATGTCGCTTTAAAGTGGTTAGCCATGTTGCATCTAGAAACTGGAATAGGCCCGTGGCCGACGAAGTCCGCGCCTCAGCACGCGGATTAAAAGAGCTTTCGCGCTGCGCCGTTGCCATTAGAAATCCGAAGTCCATGCCGGTCGCATGGGAGGCATTAGCAATCGCCTGCTTTACCGGTGAGACTGAATTTATTTCCATAGATAACAATTGCCACTTTAGTTAATTTATTGGCAGTTTTAATTATTCATGGTTAAAATATAGTTATTTTTGAAAGCGATTTGGATTAAAGGAAACTGGGAAATTGTTTTCACCAAGCGCAATTAATTCAATCAATTCCTTGCCTATCATAGGCGCCAAAAGCCAACCATTGCGGTATGTTCCAGTGGCAAGATACATATTCCTTTGTGAAGATTTGCCTATAATTGGATAATTATCCTTGGTCCCTGGCCTCACTCCAGCATAGGCCGCCACAATATTTTCAGCTGTGAAACCTTCAGGCAAATCATGGGGCGCATTCAAAAGCAGCCTAGAATCAGAAGCCCGAACATCCCAATTATTATCGCCGCGAACCGAAGTTGCACCAATCATAGTATTCTCGCCTCTTTGCAAGGCATAGAATTTCCCCATGCGCACCGTGCCATCAAAAGGCGATTTACTTGCAATTTCAACAATTTGCCCGCGAACAGGAACAAGACCATCAAGTTCATTATTTATGCCCACAAAAGCGCGCGCGCCAATCCCTGCGGCAATTATCAAATTCTCATAGGCTAATTCTTTGGTTTTGGTTCTAAGAAGTCCCTCACCATAGGAAATTACTTCGTCAAAAAGGAAGTTTACGCCATTTCCCTTTAGATAATTTATCAAAATTTCATGCACCAAGCGCGGGTTTATCAGACCATCTTTATTTAGGACTTG
>CAYTWK010000217.1:0-2877 GCA_964442095.1 uncultured Caulobacteraceae bacterium
CCGCGATTTGAGCTATCAATTGTTTGCCATTTCGCATCGCCTGTAATCTCTTTTTGCGCCGAAGTCGCAATTGTATGCGGAATAGTGATATATCTTAGATTATTTTGCGGCGGCAGGCCAATTTCACCATCAGAACTCGAGGCTTGGCGCACGCTCCATTCCATATTCGATTGACCAGAGCACAAAAACACATCACCGATCATAATGTCTTTAAGCGTTGTTTGTGCCGAATTGCTCGTGCTCGCCATAAGGCTATATGGACCACCCTTTGGCATCATTGGCAATTGCCCACGCCATTCACCATTAATATCTGCTATCAGTTTGACTGGCCGAAAAAGTCCGTTTTCCGGCACAATAGCTACTGTAATTTCGCTATTTGGTGCGGCCTTACCCCAAACCGCAATTGGTTTGCCGCGCTGAAGGACGGCATGGTCAGTGAAAACATCGGCAAATACTGGTGTTGACATATTTTGCGCAAAGGCAATATTTGGCGCTGCCAAAAGAAACGCTACCAGCGTAAAGGATAAAGGCTTTTGAATTTTCATTTTTCACTCCCATCAATGTCATAGCACGAAGTGAAAAAGCCCAAAATGCAAAAAGCACCGCTTGGGGCGGTGCTTTGTGGTTTTCGCATTACAAAAGCGAATTAAGCGTTCATTGCCTTAACTTGCGCAGAAAGTCTTGAAACTTTGCGTGACGCAGTATTTTTCGCATAAACGCCTTTGGTGACGCCGCGCATCAATTCAGGCTCTACAACAGCAAATGCAGCTTTAGCAGCAGCTTTGTCGCCAGATTTGATAGCATCGTCAAGTTTGCGGATAAAACCGCGAATGCGCGAGCGGCGCGCAGTATTAATTAGAGTGCGGCTTGCAATTTTGCGAACTGCCTTTTTTGCCGAAGTAGTATTTGCCATTTTAAATCCATTTTAGAGCGAAAAACATTTCGCTATGTTTTGCGCAACCAAGCAAAGCCAATCGCACACGAAATAAGAGGCGGCTCTATGCCTAAGTTAAAGGCCATAGTCAAGCATGCTTGCTCATAAACCTAAGATTATTTACCGCTAAAATCAGGTTTTCTTTTATTGATAAAAGCATCCATGCCCTCAATTTGGCCTTTTGTGCCATAAAGTCCATGAAATAGCCGCCTTTCAAAGCGGATTCCCTCTGAAAGGCTGGTTTCAAATGCGCGGTTCACGGCCTCTTTGGCGGCCAAAGTGCTAAGTCGGCCAAAGCTTGCTATTTTCTTTGCGGTTTCTTTGGCGTGTTCAAGTAATTCTTCGGTGGGAACGACACGCGCTACAAGGCCCGCCTTCTCGGCCTCAAAAGCATCAATCATACCGCCAGTTAGAATCATTTCCATTGCTTTTGATTTACCAATTGCATGAACCAATCTTTGCGTGCCCCCTGCCCCTGGAATAACCCCAAGTTTGATTTCAGGTTGTCCAAATTTGGCATTTTCGCCAGCGATTATAAAATCACACATCATCGCAAGCTCGCAACCGCCGCCCAAAGCAAAGCCCGATACAGCCGCAATTACAGGCTTGCGGCAGCGTGTTACCTCTTCCCAATTCGAGGTTATAAATTCATTTTTATATGCGCTTTCAAAAGTAAGGGGCGCCATTTCTTTAATGTCCGCACCGGCGGCAAATGCTTTTTGTGAACCAGTAATTATTATTGCGCCGATCGCGTCATTTTTCTCTAATGATTTAAGGCAATCCGTCAGCTCATTCATCAATTGATTATTAAAGGCATTTAATGCCTCGGGTCGGTTCAATGTAACAATGCCGATATTATCGTCGATTTCGCACAATATAGTTTCATAATTCATGATTTAGTTTCCTTGGCTAGTTCCTAACGCTAGCCCCTATTTTTGGCAAGTCGGACAAAAAAAAGTCGAGCGTCCACCTTGGACAATACGTTCAATTTTGCTTTTGCATTTTGGGGTTGTGCAATCCAACCTTTCGCGGTCATAAACTAGAAATCTATCTTGAAACTCACCAAGGCTACCATCGGCATGCGCAAAATCTTTCAAAGTGGAGCCGCCCGCATTAATAGCCGCATTTAACACCTTTTTAGAGTTCGCAACCAATTTTGCGGCCTCTTTTGCGCCAAGTGAATTTGCGGGTCTTTCAGGGTGGATGCCACTCATGAATAAAGCCTCGCAAACATAAATATTGCCAAGGCCCACTACAATTTCTTGGTTTAAAAGTGCCAGCTTTATTGGTGCGGCTTTTTTGCCAATCCGCGCCATTAGGGTTTTACTATCAAAACTATCCTCTAATGGCTCTGGTCCCAAATGCGAAAAATGCCGCGAATTTTCAATATCAGTGGTGCGCACAATATCCATTAAACCAAATCGTCTTGGGTCATTATAGATAAGCGAGAAATCATCTCCGCCTTTGCCCAAAAGCGCCATTTTCACATGATCATGCTTTGTCATCGCCCCGGTTTGATAGACATAATCGTCAAAACTTATGGTCTGGCCATTACCAACTAAAGAAATACGGCCCGACATTCCAAGATGAATAATCAGGGAATTTTCATTATCCAAATCACCAATTATATATTTTGCACGTCTTCTAAGCTTGGTGAAACTTGCACCAATAAGGCTTTGCATAAACCCCTCAGGATAGGGAAACCTAAGGCGAAACTCAGAGGTTTCAAGCGCATTTATCTGTGCCCCTTCAAGGAATGGGGCAAGGCCATTAACAACTGTTTCAACTTCGGGCAATTCAGGCATTATCAATCCAATATAAAGGCCGCCTAACTGTTAAACTTCTTTGCAAATATGTCCAATATTAGCTGCATCAGTTTAACCGCTATTCGGCTCTTTCTATTGAATTGATTCCTTAGAGTGCAATAGCATTACCTCTCCGCC
>CAYTWK010000217.1:2887-3873 GCA_964442095.1 uncultured Caulobacteraceae bacterium
GCAAAGCCTTGCCGCCTTCTGCTTCCCCAAGATGGGGAAGCTGGCATCGTGCATTAGCACGATGACTGAAGGGGTTGGACACAAATTCAACACCCATATTATGCCCTATCAACAAAAAAATCGGCCAGAATTATCTGACCGATTAAAGTGCTGAGTGGCATCGCAATGCCTATCAGGGAGCTGGTAAAACTCGGGTAAAAAATGTTTGCTTAGTTGAACTTATAACCAAACCCAACAGAAACCACCCATGGATCAAGCGTCACTTTAGATTTCAAAGCGCCAGCATTGATATTTGCATTGGTTTCAAAGAAAATCTTTTTAACATCGACATTCACAGACCATGGGCCTTTGGTGGCATAGTCAAAACCGCCTTGGAGAGTATAACCAAAATCGTCTTTCAAATCGACTTTAAAGCCATTTTTGCCATCTTCAGACGCAAACCAAATATAGGTTAGACCTGCGCCAACATATGGGTTCATCTTTGCCTCAGGTGCAAAGTGGTATTTCGCGGTCAAAGTTGGCGGAACGTGATAAATCTCAGATACTTTTACATTTGTTCCAGGGCCAACCGCTTTGATAGTGTGCGGTGCAGTGCCCGCAATGATTTCGGCTGAAACATTTGGGCTAAAGTAATATTCAAGGCCAATTGTTGGAACCAAAGAATCATTCACAGTAGCCTTTAGGCCAGTGGCAGCGCCAGCAGCAGTTAGGATTGGTGCATCTTCGTCTGGTGAAACCAAAGTCGCGCGAACATCAAGTTTGATTGTGCCGGCATGTGCGGTTTTAAATGCTTCTTGCGCGTTGGCCGAGCCCACGCCAAACGCCAAAGCCACGATTGATGCGATAATTAGTTTTTTCATATCATTCCCCTCAGAATAGACCGCCAGAATCGGGATTGACTAAAGCGGTGTTGATTGATGCCCCCTTTTGCGCCAGACGCGCTGCATAAACAATTGCGCACTCTGTCGCGCGGCGGCTTGTCGCAG
>CAYTWK010000218.1:0-1897 GCA_964442095.1 uncultured Caulobacteraceae bacterium
TTTTAATTCCTCGATCGGTTCAGCCTCTATGCGAAATGTAAACTCAATTAATTCTTGAAGAATGCGCACGCAATCTGTGCCCCATTTTAAAAGGTCGGTATCGCGTTGCAGCTTTACGGCCGCGCGCGAAATAGTCTCTTGGCGCATTGCCGACCAAATCGAGGCAAGAATTGCAATCGCAGAAACAATCAGCGCAGCAAGGGAAATAGAGTTCGAATCAAAATTGTCCATAAAACACTATCGGGCAAATATGCACTTTTGCCAATTAGGGCTTTTGAAAATGCCACATAATGGTCATTGGCATATCAATATATTTTTCCCAAGCTGGATTTTGTGCGGCGAAATCGCTGCCTGCTATGCATTCGGCTTCACTGACTATGTGAAAGCCCGTATTCTTCGCCTTCGTGCGAATTTCATCAATGCTATGAATAAACGAAACCATGCGGACTTCTTCTTGGGTCTCTTTATCAATAAAGCGCGCACCAGAGCCATTTTGCATTCGGTTTGGGTGAATTTCGGAGAGGTAAAACGAGCCGCCAGTTTTGAGGGCCGCAAAAATAATTTCAAAGACCAATTGCGGATTTGGCAAATGCTCTAAAACCAAGGACATAATCGCAAAATCAAATTCGGCTTTTGGTAATGAAAGCGCGAAAATATCACCGCAAATATATTCCACGCCCGACAGATTTTGGGATTTGGCAATTTCTAGCATTTGTTTTGATTGATCAATTGCAAAAACATTATGACCTAGGCCCGCAAGTTTCTTGGTGTGCCGCCCGGTGCCGCAACCAATTTCTAGAACGTGTGATGGCTGCAAACCCGCCCAAAACCTCGGAAAATTCACCTCATCAATCGCAATAGTCGAATTGGGCATTGCGTCATAATCGGCGGCCCACTGGTCATAGAGAGATGCGTTGGATTGGTAATTTTGCATGGGGGGATTACTCTGCTAAATTTTGTAATTTGTATCCTGGAAACTACAAAAATCAAAAATAATTTATTGCTTGCATTTTGCGCCCGTCTCTATCTCACAGACTAATTCATAAGTTTGAGGATAGCCGCAAGATTCAAGTTTGCCACTAGCAACGACACCATTTATTCGCAAATTCGCGAAATAGGTTGGCTCGTGCACACATATTATGATGGTTTCAGCCTTATCTTCCATTTGAATATCAAACAAAGATCTCCGAGAAATAGCCTCTTTTGTGGACAGTAAAATCGCGGCAGATTGTGATTTTGAGAATTTAAGCCGTCTATTAATGTTATTTTTGCGGGTCATTCCATTTGCAGGATAAAAAGTGGACTGACGAAACTTAACTTTTTCACCTATCACAATTTCAGTTACAAGCGGCAAACTGCGATCGCGGCTGCTGTAAAGCCGCAGAGTGTCGGGCAGGTGCGCGCCTTCTTTCAATGGTTTATAGCCAAAGTGTTTCATAAAGTCGGCTGGCGCGATATCGCTTCGCCAGGGAATACTCGCACAACTTGCCAATGCGCCGCATAATACTATCAGGGCTAGTTGTTTAATCTTAATTTGTCCTCTTCGCATTGCTTTCCCCCATCCACCGCGCTTCGCGCGGTCCCCCTCCTCCGTAAACGGAGGAGGATTATGCTCCCACAAGTCGCTAAGTGAGGCTGAAGGCCGAGGGCGGCGACTTGAATTACACACCTTTTAGCGCAGGGATAAATCACATAATTTGTGACGAAAATGGTGAATTTTGAGAACCGAAGCGCAGTGTATGTTAAAATACATGAGCATCGGAAGCGCAAAAATTCGCCATTTGCAGGCCAAAGTATTTGATTTATCACGCGCTAAACTAATTGCTTCCCCTTATCATCAATTGCCGTGCCTAAATCCCTGCCATCATCGCCAAATAGCATTTCGTTGTGCGCTGCG
>CAYTWK010000218.1:1907-3872 GCA_964442095.1 uncultured Caulobacteraceae bacterium
TCTCCTCTTTGGAGACCCTACAATCAACAATTACTGGGCCATTATATTCAAGCATTTGTTTGATTTTTTCATCAAGTTCAGATGGCTTTTCAATCCGCAAACCCAAACAGCCAAAGGCCTCGGCCATTTTTACAAAGTCTGGCAAAGAGTGGCTATAAGATTGGCTATAGCGTTCGCCGTGCAATAATTGTTGCCATTGGCGAACCATGCCCATCCATTCATTATTTAGGATAAAGATTTTCACCGGCAAATTATACTGCACCGCGCAGGACATTTCCTGCATCGTCATTTGCACACTCGCGTCGCCCGCAATATCAATCACGAGGGCTTCGGGGTGCGCCTTTTGCACACCGATTGCGGCAGGTAGGCCATAGCCCATCGTGCCAAGCCCGCCCGAGGTCATCCAATGGTTTGGATCTTCAAAATGGAAATGCTGCGCCGCCCACATCTGATGAAGGCCAACTTCGGTTGTGATATATGGGTTTTTGTCTTTGGTTAGCTCATAAAGCCGCTCTATGGCATATTGCGGAATAATTATATCATCGGAATTGCGATAAAAGAATGAATTGCGCCCGCGCCATTCATTGATTTTTGACCACCAATCATCAAGTTTTGGCCTCTTATGGCCATTCGATTTAATGCCCTCAATAATCGCTTTGGTGGCTTTGCCGGCATCTGCAATAATGCCCAAATCAACATGAACGGTTTTATTGATTGATGATGGCTCTATGTCGATATGGATTTTCTTTGAATTGGGGCTAAAAGCATCAAGGCGCCCGGTTACGCGGTCATCAAAACGCGCGCCAATACAAAGCATTACATCGCAATCATGCATTGCCATATTTGCTTCATTGGAGCCGTGCATCCCAAGCATGCCAAGCCAATTTTTACCAGACGCGGGATATGCCCCAAGCCCCATTAAAGTCGAGGTGATTGGAAAATCGGTTATTTCAACTAGTTCGCGCAGAGCCTCCGCCGCTTTTGGGCCAGAATTGATTACGCCGCCGCCAGTATAGATAATTGGCTTTTTAGCGCGCACCAATAAATCCACCGCCAATTTAATCGCCTTTTCATGCGGATTGGTTAGTGGCTTATAGGTGAAATCGAAACTATCCTTGCCCTGATATTTGAACATTTTAAACTGAATATCCTTTGGGATATCAATAACCACAGGCCCAGGGCGACCATGGGTTGCGATATGAAACGCTTCATGGATTATGTATTCGAGTTCTTCGACAGATTTCACCAAATAATTGTGTTTGGAGGCGGAACGGGTAATCCCCGTGGTGTCACATTCTTGGAATGCATCAGTGCCAATAAGATGGGTCGGCACTTGGCCAGTAATACAAACCATTGGAATGCTATCGAGAAGTGCATCAACAATCCCAGTCACTGCATTGGTCGCGCCGGGGCCAGAGGTAACTAAAACTACACCACATTTTCCAGTCGAGCGGGCATAACCTTCGGCCATATGGGTTGCACCTTGTTCGTGGCGCACTAAAACATGCTCTATAGAGTTTTGGCCATAAAGCGCATCATAAATCGGCAAAACCGCGCCGCCAGGATAGCCAAAAATAGTATCGACGCCTTGCTCGCGCATAGCCTCAACAAGGATTTGCGCACCCGACATTTCGCGCCCTATAATATCCGATTTTGACTTTCCCATATTACACCTTTAATTCACCAATAAGCTGCCAATTTAGCCAAAAAAAATGGGGCCCCAAAGCCCCAAATTTTACGCAATCCCTGAAAAACTATTTTCAGAGACTAACGTTCACAAGAATAACGACAATATTTTTATCAATCTTCATATTCAAAGCATTATTATTGCGCGTCGCCGCCGTCAAGCCCCTATATTAGGGCAAAAACAGCCTTTAAGCGTTCAATATTGTCAATTTCTTCTAATTTTTCCCAATCTTTTGCGCGATTGTTAATCCAAGTATATTGGCGTTTGGCGTATTGGCG
>CAYTWK010000219.1:0-2480 GCA_964442095.1 uncultured Caulobacteraceae bacterium
AAGATTTATGGAGCAGGCATTCTGTCTTCAGCCGCAGAAAGCGTTTTTAGCTTGGAATCAAAGTCTCCAAATCGTGTGAAATTCAATTTAGAGCGCCTAATGCGCACAAATTATAAGATTGACGATTTTCAAGACATTTATTTCACAATTGATTCTTTTGATGAATTGTTTGATGCAACCTTGCAAGATTTCGCCCCAATTTATGAGCGGTTAAAAGGGCAAGCTGAATATGCACCTGGCGACATTGGAAATGACGACATTGTAGAAACCTATGGTGATCATTCATATTTGCAAAAATAGCAATTAAAGCAAAAATGGAATAATCATAGGTTTTGGTCTAGATTGCTAATTGCGCCAAACCCCGCAATTTATGCTGTTAAAAACAAAAAAGGCCCGACTTTCGCCGAGCCTTTAATTCTGTATCTATCCCAATATTATTGGAAGTCGAAAGTTACTTCTGTACGACGGTTCAATGGCTCTTTAACACCATCAGCAGTCGCAACAGCTGGTTTAGTTTCACCGAACGCTTCACCAGTCATCAAATCAGCAGGAACACCTTGGCCAACCAATGCATCACGAACGATAGTTACGCGGCGTTGAGATAGACCGATGTTGTAACGTGGATTACCTGACAAGTCAGCGTGACCTTGAAGTAGCACTGAGCGATAGTTGCAAGAACGTGCAGTGATATCTTGAACTTCGTTAGTGATAACCGATTTAGCCTCATCAGTTAGGAATGATTTATCGTGGTCGAAATAAACTACGAAAGATTTACCTGCACACACTGCCGGTGGTGGCGGTGGTGGTGGTGGTGCCTCAACAACTGGAGGAGCAGGTGGTGGTGGTGGTGGAGTTTCAACCACTGGAGGCGGAGGAGGAGGCGGTGGTGGTGCCACTGGAGCCGCAGGTGCTGCGAAAGAATAGCGCAGACCAAGACCAACTGTACCGCCTGAACCAAGACCGCCACCTACGCTACCACCAATATTAAGTGGAGCAGTAGCCGAGTTACCAGTCAAATTAGTGCGGAAGCGTCCAGTTCCTGCAAATGACAAATCTGGAACGTTTAACCATTTATATGACAAGTCAGCCGCCAATTGGTCAGAAAGTTTTAGACCAAGACCAGCAATCAATTGCCATGCAAAACCAGAATCTGTGTCCGAAACATTGACCGCAGATGCACGTGATAGAGCCAACAATGGATTAGCCGCGTTAGGCTGATCGAATGAGAACGCCTTTGTTTTAACGCGGCCCATACCAACACCGGCACCCACGAATGGATTAATAGTGCCGCCACGGTTGAAATCATAAAGACCGTTCAACATAGCTGTCCAAGTTGTCGCAGAACCTAATACTGAGCTAACGCCTTCATTTGAAAACTTAGCAAAGCCATTAGCAAGTTCAGTTTCAAGGCGGAATCCGTTATCAAAAGCATAACCTAGAGCAAGTGCACCGCCCCAGCCGCCATCGCCCTTAGCGCCTTCACCAATCATATATGGCGATTGAGCAACGCCAGTAGGATTAAGTGGAGCATCAAAATCAACGCCACCATCCAATGAATATCCAGCGCTCGCGCTGCCATACCAACCTGGAGTAGTTTGTGCCGCAGCCAAGCTTGGCAAAGCAGCAATTGCAACAAGAGCACTAGCACTTAGCAATATTTTCTTCATGGGTATATTCCCTCTCTAATTAAACCAACGCGAAACGCATCGCGAATTTCAAACGCTATACAACGTCCCATATACCGCAATAAACTATTGATATTTTTGGTCAATACTTTGTTGCAATTTAGTGGCAGCAAAGCGAAATTTAACTCTTTATTCACTTAAACTGTTGCACCAATGCAACAATTATCTAGACGCGCTTATAGGCTTATAGAAGGAGTTGTTTTTAACAGCCTTACAGATGAGATTAATTTTTAGACTGTGATTCTAGTGCTTGTGCTGCGCAAGGTTTACTATGCCCAACCCTTATAGGCTTTAGCTATCAATAGATTTAACAGCTATTTTTCGAGAGTATTATGACTATGCCGCAAGAATATTGTGCGAGATTAATAATAAAAAACCGATACCTTGCCTCGGTATTTTTAGAAAGCGTATTGAAAATGGTGGGCCGAGTGGGGATCGAACCCACGACCACTCGATTAAAAGTCGGGTGCTCTACCGCTGAGCTACCGGCCCATTTTACTTAATATTACCAATTTTAGCTTTTAGAGCCATTGCGAAAACTCAACCAAATTTGCAGTCGAAAAACATCAAAGCCCAAAACAAATTGAGGGTTGCGGTTTAGCGATAGTTTTCAATTCGTCAATGATGCTTTCGCACAAAATCAAATTTTTATACATTAAATAATTAAAAAAACGCAATATTTTGCCCGAAAGTGTGAATTTCACTTTGTATTGTATTTAAAACCGCTAGACTATTATCCTGTATGTTTATCCACTACTTTGTAACATAAGATTAAACATTTTTACTTGATAATGC
>CAYTWK010000219.1:2490-3864 GCA_964442095.1 uncultured Caulobacteraceae bacterium
ATTAAAGCTATATTGAATTTTGGCCTCTGCACATTTGCTATGTTTTCTTTTGCTGGCTGCGCGACAACCAAGAACCTCGCGGCTAATGATTCTTCGACCTCTAGTGCAAGCGCGAATAGCCAAACAACTGCGGGATCGCGCGTAAATAGTGCTGCGAAAGAAATAGTTACCCAACCTTTCAAAGACCTAGGCTTTATGAAAAAAGAGGTTCCACCGACGTTAGCGCAAATAACAGATCCCTATGCGACGCCAGAAGGTATGGATTGCGCTTGGATTTCCTATCAATTATCGCAATTGGACATCGTTTTGCCACATGAAGCGGTTCGAGCTTCAAACTTCGATGATCGCAGTCAAAGCGAAAGGAACAATGAAGCCATGGCGAAGGCAACAAATAGCGCAATGAATGAAGCGGTTCGCGGCGCTGCTACGAGCATTGTTCCGGTTCGCGGAATTGTCCGCAAATTATCGGGCGCGGAAAAGGCCGATTCAGAATATAATCAAGCTATTGAGCGCGGAAAAATTAGACGCGGCTATTTACGCGGTCTTTCTGCCGCCAAAAATTGCCAAAGTTAATCTTTAATTTGCTGATTTGCTCCAGCGAATGCGCAAATCCCTGACAAAGGGTTCTATAGTGCCGCCCTCAATATGCTCGCGCAATTTTTGCATAAGGTCTTGATAGAAGGCAATATTATGCCAACTAAGAAGGGTTTGCCCCAAAATCTCACCGCATTTGAATAAATGGTTCAAATAGGCTTTGGAATAATTATTGCTTGCTTCGCAATTTATGCTTTCATCTAAAACTAAAGTATCTTCAATATATTTTGCGTTTTTAATATTAATTGGGCCGTCCCAAGTCCAGGCTTGCCCGTGTCGCCCTGCCCTAGTCGGCAATACGCAATCAAACATATCAACGCCCCTGAAAACCGCCTCGACAATATCAATAGGTTTACCAACACCCATTAAATATCTCGGCTTAGAGTTTGGCAAAAATGGCATTGTCGCTTCAATGGTCTCTAACATGACCTGATGCCCCTCCCCGACCGCCAAGCCGCCAATCGCATAGCCATCAAAGCCAATATCAACTAGACCTTCAGCGCTCAGTTTACGCAAATTTGGAAATACAGACCCTTGAACAATTCCGAAAAGCGCCTGATTTTCGCGATTGCCAAATGCAGATTTACATCGCTTTGCCCAACGAATTGACAGTTCGAGTGATGATAGTGCTTCTTTCTCGCTCGAGCCAAATTTAGTACATTCGTCTAATTGCATAATAATATCGGATTTAATTTGATCTGCCTGCAATTTCATACAGATTTCTGGGGTCAAAAGATGGCGAGAGCCATCTATATGGCTCGCGAATATGACACCATCTTC
>CAYTWK010000220.1:0-3840 GCA_964442095.1 uncultured Caulobacteraceae bacterium
GATAATGTCATGAACCCAATCATTGGGTGCGGTAATCGGGCCTTGCGCGCCATCACTTTCTATACCGAAATTAAAGCGGTTCTTATTGTCATTATAGGCACGGTAGAGCTTCAAAATAGCATCTGCTACCGATGGGGCAGCGGCAATCAAATCCGAGATTTCGCGCTTGGGGACTTTTAGGTCTTGAAACAGCGAATCGGAAAAAACCGCCGCCATATCCGATTCGCCCGATGGATCGAGCTCGGAAGTAAAAGAGCGCAAATCAATGTCATAAGTTGAGGCGAGCTTTAGTAAAACCTGCGCCGTTAGTGGTCTTTGATTTCGCTCGAGATGGTTGAGATAGCTTGAGGAAACCCCAAGATCGCTCGCCATTTGGGTCTGGCTAAGGTTTAACGTGGTGCGAAGACGCTTTAAGCGCCCGCCCAAAAAGAGTTTTCTATCAAGGTTCATTTTGTGGCCTATCTTTGCGGACAATCTGGCGGATTGTATTTTACAAAGTCAACTTGTCATAAATTTACAAAATCAATATAGTATAACAACGCCAGATGTCAATCATTTAGCTTTAATTGCTATAGTTTTTCGTAATTTTGTGTGTATTTTGATGATTATTGGCGGTTTCGCCGTTGCCTTGCAAGACAAATCCATTTGGCAATGACAAATCACCATTTTTTGTAATTTTTACACAGAAAAAAGATTGGATATAAAATGACAAGTTTTCAAGACCTAGTTCCTTCAGCTCCCAAAGGTCGCTTTGATGGCATCGAGCGCCCATATTCGCCCGAAGAAGTTTTAAAGCTTAGAGGCTCTGTCGTAATTGCAAATACTTTGGCCGAGCGCGGCGCAAACAAATTATGGGACTTGCTTCATAAAGAGCCCTTTATCAATGCACTTGGCGCTATGACTGGCAATCAAGCCATGCAAATGGTTCGTGCGGGCTTAAAGGCGATTTACCTTTCGGGTTGGCAGGTCGCGGCTGATAGCAATACTGCATCTTCAATGTATCCTGACCAATCTTTATATCCAGCGAATGCCGCGCCTGAGCTTTGCAAGCGCATCAATAAGACTTTGCAACGAGCAGACCAAATCGAACATTCAGAAGGCGGCGCAAAGCGCGATTGGTTTGCCCCAATCGTTGCTGATGCCGAAGCCGGCTTTGGCGGCCCACTTAATAGCTTTGAAATTATGAAAGCTTTTATCGAGGCCGGTGCATCGGGTGTCCATTTCGAAGATCAATTAGCGTCAGAGAAAAAATGCGGCCATTTGGGCGGTAAAGTCTTAATCCCAACCCAAGCGCATGAGAGAAACCTAATTTCGGCGCGTTTAGCTGCCGACGTTATGGGCGTGCCAACAATTACTGTTGCGCGCACAGATGCAGAATCCGCGCAATTGATCACATCTGATATTGACGAGCGCGATCATCCATTCATTGATTTTTCAAGCCGAACATCAGAAGGCTTTTATCGTCTAAAAGAAGGAACTGGCCTTGATCATTGTATTGCGCGTGGTCTTTCATACGCAAAATACGCCGATTTATTATGGTGGGAAACATCAAATCCAGATTTGGAAGATGCGCGCAAATTTGCCGAAGCGGTTCATAAAAAATACCCTGGAAAATTGCTTGCCTATAATTGCTCGCCGTCTTTTAATTGGAAAGCAAAACTCGATGATGCAACAATTGCAAAATTCCAAAGAGAACTTGGTGCAATGGGTTATAAATTCCAATTCGTAACCTTGGCGGGCTTTCATGCGCTTAACAATTCAATGTTTGAACTCGCCGATGGCTATAGGGATAATGGCATGGCCGCATATTCTGAATTGCAACAGCGCGAATTTGCCAATGAGGCGGCTGGTTATACCGCAACACGTCACCAGCGCGAAGTGGGAACTGGATATTTCGACAAAGTCGCGATGACCATTACCGCAGGTAAATCTTCAACAACAGCTATGGCGGCATCTACTGAAACCGCACAATTCGAACACGCTTAATGGAGGTTAAAATGGAACCAATTGAAAGCCCAAAACTAATTATTGAATATTGCTTATCGCCTTTAGGACTTGATAAAAATTCAAAGGATTACCGAGAAGTATTTATGCGTATGGAGCACGTAATCAAAAGCTATCGCGCCAAAGCTGGGCGTAGTGTAAGAATTGACTTCTCGCAAATGCCATCAAGCGTTATCAATGAAGCGGCCTTTGGGCACGAATAATAATAGTGGCGCGGTGCGCAAATTAAAAAGTGCCGCGCCAAATTCTATTTTAAACAAGATTGAATGAATTAATATGACTATTGACACTCTTGAAAAGCCAACTACGGGCCAAAATATTTATGAAATATTTGCGGATAATTGCGATAAATCCGCGTTTGATAAAATCCTGACAAATGAAGCAATCGAATTTTTAAGATTGCTGCATGAAAAGTTTGAGCCTGTGCGCCAAGAGCGCTTGTTGGCAAGAATTGAAGCGCAAAAACGCTTTGACAATGGCGAATTGCCAAACTTCTTTGCAGAGACATTAAATATTCGGCAGGGCGATTGGAAAGTCGCGCCAATTCCATCTGACCTTCAAGATAGAAGAGTGGAAATAACCGGCCCAGTTGACCGCAAGATGATTATCAATGCGCTCAATTCGGGTGCAAAAGTCTTTATGGCAGATTTTGAAGATGCCAATTCGCCAAGCCTAATGAATTGTATCCTTGGCCAGATTAATCTCAAGGATAGATGGGAAAACAAACTAAGCTTTATCGATTCCAAGAGCGGCAAATCCTATAAACTAAATGACAAGCCGGCTGTTTTGGTAATAAGACCGCGCGGATGGCGCCTCAATGAGCGTCACTTGCAATTCAATGGGCAAGAAATGTCAGGGTCACTTTTTGATTTTGGCCTTTATATGTTTCACTCTGCCAAGCTTGCTATCCAAAATGGCTCGGGGCCATATTTCTATTTGCCAAAAATGGAACATTATCTTGAAGCGCGGCTTTGGAATGAAGTTATTGAATTTTCCCAAGACTATTTGGGAATTCCGCTTGGAACGGTAAAATGTACAATCTTGATTGAAACACTGCCGGCAGCGTTCCAAATGCACGAAATTTTGTATGAATTGCGTAATCATATTGCGGGCCTAAATTGTGGGCGTTGGGACTATATTTTCTCATACATAAAAACCCTTTGCGCGCATCCACAATTTGTAACGCCAGACCGCTCTGTAATGACTATGGGTGATGCATTTTTAAATGCTTATTCATTGGAACTTATAAAAACATGCCATAGGCGCGGTGCGTTTGCCATGGGCGGTATGGCGGCGCAAATTCCTATAAAGAATGATATAAAGGCCAATGACGCAGCCTTCGCTAAAGTTCGCGCCGATAAAACCAGAGAAGCCAATAATGGGCATGATGGAACTTGGGTTGCCCACCCAGATTTAGTTCCAGTTGCGATGGAAGTTTTCAATAAATTTATGCCAAGTCCAAACCAATTAGAAAAACTACGCACTGATGTTGTGACCGCGCACGAAGATCTTTTGCAATTGCATAAAGGTAGTCGCAGCGAAAATGGCCTGCGGGAAAATGTGCGCGTTGGAATTCAATATATTGAGGCTTGGCTCAGGGGCAAAGGCGCAGTGCCTCTTTATAATCTGATGGAAGATGCGGCAACTGCGGAGATTTCGCGCACCCAAATTTGGCAATGGTTACGGCATAGTGCTACGCTAGACGATGGTCGTATTGTAACGCGGCAATTAGTCGAGGATATAATTGATGAAGAAGTTGCCAAAAAAAGGCGAAAGAAAAGCCTGATGCCCAAACAATTGTTGCCATTGGCGCTGGTGATAGCTGGTGCCGTGCTA
>CAYTWK010000221.1:0-3813 GCA_964442095.1 uncultured Caulobacteraceae bacterium
GTTCAGAAAAATACCACGACTTGGCTTTGGCTTTGGCCTAAAATGCAAGTTATTATTCGCCTTCGCCGAATTCATCGGCCAATAAAGCCTCTATAGCATCTAGTGCCGCATTCGCATTTTCACCTTCGGCGCTTACTTCAATGCTCGAGCCAATACCTGCGCCCAGCATCATTAAGTCCATAATACTATCGCCGCAGACATCCTCGCCATCTTTTGAAACTCTAACGTTTGCGCCATCAAAACTGCCGGCCAAAGTCGCGAACTTAGAGCTAGCACGGGCGTGAAGTCCGCGCTTATTTATAATTTCAAATGTCTTAGTAATTCTACTCATTAGTATTTTCAGATTTATTCAATTAGCCAGCAAAGATGAAACAACAGCTATATATTTTCTCGCAGCATCTTGAGCTGCAAATGCCGCGCGCGCCAAAGTTTCAGTTTTTCTAACTTCGGCGAGTTTAATTAGCATAGGCAGATTCGCGCCCGCAATTACTTCAAAATTTCCTTTTTCCATAATTGAAATAGCGAGATTTGACGGTGTTCCACCAAACATATCAGTAAGGATTATAACACCTTTACCAGTATCGCTTTTTCGGCAGGCCTCGAGAATTTCCTCGCGTCTTTGCGCCATATCATCATCGGGCCCAATGGAAATAGCGTGCATTGCTACTTGTGCGCCAACAACGTGTTCGGCTGCCTTAACCAATTCGGCTGCTAAATTGCCGTGTGAGACAACAACTACGCCAATCATATTAGGCTAAAGTCTCGTTAATCCAGCTATCGATTCGGCTTTTCGAGAGCGCCCCGACTTGGGTTGCAACGACTTTGCCGTCTTTGAATATCATCATAGTAGGGATACCGCGAACGCCAAATTTCGTAGGGGTCAATTGATTATCGTCAATATCAACTTTGGCAATTGTTACCTTATCGCCTAATTCGGTGGACAATTCTTCAAGGCTTGGGCCGATCATTTTACATGGACCACACCAATTGGCCCAAAAATCAACCAATACTGGCTTTGTAGAATTTAGGACATCTGCTTCAAAACTATCATCGGTAACGGCTATTGTCGCCATGGAATACTCCTATATTTATCCTTATGAAGTAGTTTGCTTTGCCCCAAAGTCAAGGTGCGGCCTCATTTTATCGCTCTTAAAGCTGCATCAATCTGCTCTTGGCTAAGTTCCATTAATATTGGCGTATCTGTCCATAATAATGCGCATTTCACTTTATGGTTGGGATAGGTCTCACTTAAGAGCGCATAATAGGCAGCCATTTGGTTTATATAAATCTGTGGGATAGTTTGAATTGTCTTAGGTGGTGGGCGATTGGTTTTAAAGTCCAAAATTAAAACTTCGCTTTGATTAAGGATTAGCCTATCCAATGTTCCGCTAACAATCATATCATTGGGTAATAGTTTTGACCTCCCCATGATGGAAACTTCTGCGCGCGAATTTTGCCCGAAATAGGGCGCGAAATCCTTATTATTAACTATCCCAAGCGCATGATTTACTATTTCAATTTTCGCATCTTGGGTTAAATCGCGATATCTATTTACCCTATTATGCGCCCATTTTTCGCGCACATCCGTGCCTATCCTACTAAAACCTTCGAGTAATTCATGAATTATCTTACCGCGCAGAAAGCGATTTCTATTATTATTGGGCGAAATAAAAACTTCGTCATCCTCCTCGCCCCTTAACATTGACGGCGCAACCCGCCGTGATTGGGCAATATCTGGCGGAGGCAGATCATCGAACCATTTTGGGATATTGATAGATATATTTTCCCCTAAAGCGCTTGGCGTGCTCGCAGTCGGGGCCGAAATATCATCACCCCAGACCAAGGCATTTTCAATTTCAGCTTTAAAGCCCGGAATTTCTTCTAGTTTGCGCTCTTTGGCGGGGCCGAAAAAGGGTTCGGTATTTTTGATTAGACTATACCAAGAACCATCCGCACATTCCTTTTTATCATTTTTCTTATGATGGTGACCACAAACTATTAATTTATCGCGTGCGCGCGTCATAGCTACATATAATAGTCTCTTATCCTCATCTTCGGCTTTGGCCTTATATTTTTCTTTTATTTTCTCTAAATAATCCATCATAAACCATAGCTGTGGCGCCCATAGCAATAATTGGTTTTCCTCATCAAAATATAGACCATTTGATCTTGATGAAACTGGACGCGTTGTGTCCGGCAGGATTACAATATTAGCCTCGCGACCCTTTGAAGCGTGAACGGTCATTACTTTTATGCCTTGGTTTTGGCCATTTAAGTCACGCTTTACAACTGGTGCTTTAAATTCGACTATATCAAGGAAACCGCCTAAATCAGGCGCATCAAGACTTTCGGCCTTTAGCGCTGTATCAAGAAAAACCTCTATTGGTTCGCGGGCCTCGTTTCCAAAACGTTCTATCATTGCGCACCAACCGGTTTTCCCGTTCGGCAGTTTTGAATCCAAAAGCTTTGCAAAGAATTCAAATGGGTTTGCGTCTTGAAGCCTATTTGTCTGCTCGGTTAGAAACTGCTTGGCTTGTTCATACACTGGATTTTGAGAATCTTTCAGTCTTTGCCAAAGAGATTGCGGGCCGCGTTTATGCGCAAGTGGAAACAAATGCTCATCATCATTTAAAAGGCCACAAAACGCACCCTTGAGGACGCACGCCAGATTGAAATCATCTTCTGGGCGCAAAACAAAACGTCCCAATGCAACTAAATCTATAATCGCGGGATCTTGGCTTAATTCAATCTGATCGGCCCCAGCGACATTAAGCCCCTCGCTTTTTAGTTTGCGAATAATGGAATAAAAAAGCGCCTTCCTTTGTTTGACCAAAATCATGATGTCGCTTTCAACCATTCTTCTTGCGAACGGTTGATTATTGGCGTCTTTATCCCAAACTAATTCACCTCTATCAATTCTTGCTTTAATCTCACGTGCAATACGGGTAGCAAGTAAATTCGGCGCGCTAGTTTCATAATCTGAATTTAGCGGAATATCCCAAGCCTCGCGCTCTTCACTCCCTGAAATCGACATTTCAATAGGCCATAGTTCGAATTGTGTCGCCTCGTCTTTTCTTGAAGAATGATGCTTGCGCTTGTCAAGAAACTTCAATTCAAGTTCTGGGTCTTCGGGGTTAAAGCTAATAGAATTACTTGAATTATCCCATACTCTATCGACAATATTCAATATATCTTGGCCGGTTCGGAATGAAACTTCAAAAGGAATTGCAAGACGCGGCACACTAAATTCGGAGGCTAGATTGGTTTGCTTAGAAATGAATTTATCTTGCTCTTGCTTAAAACGCTCTGGGCTTGCGCCTTGGAAAGAATAAATACTCTGTTTGTCATCACCAACTATAAATCTTGTGCGCGGCCCTTTGGCAAACCTATCATAAGTCTCGCTCTCAAGAGCGTCCAAAAGCGGGGTTAATAATTGCCATTGCTCGTCGCTAGTGTCTTGGCTTTCGTCAATCAACACATGCGCCAAGCCTTGATCCAATTTATAAAGAACCCATAAAGCGCCGCCGTTTTCTTGGTTTAATAATTTACGCGTCGCGCTCAATAAATCGACAAAATCAAGTTTTCCAGCTGCCCTCTTTAAGGAGGCATAATTGGATTGCAAAATACTCGCGGCCTCCAACAGGTCAAGAGTTGCACTCTTTATCAATAGAGCCTGAAGCTTTTGCGCGATTTGCCAAAATTGAGCTATTTGACCACCGATCCAATTTTCGTTTTTTTTAACAGGTTCACCAAATAGCTTGCATATTGCGGGATTATTTTCATATTTCTTAGTCAAAGGTGAAGATTCGCGCC
>CAYTWK010000222.1:0-350 GCA_964442095.1 uncultured Caulobacteraceae bacterium
GGCCTGCGGCAATATTCCGCGTCAAACATTGGCGGGGCGAACGTCACAATCAAAAAGTGAATTAATTTACGAAAATTCTCTCGGTGGCGCGGATTTGGTGAAAGATTTTCGACTTGAGGGTAAGGCGAATATTAGTTTTCACAATAATAGAATGCGTATGCAAAATGCTGAAGATCCAAGTTTTGGGCAGGCGTCAAATTTTGTATTTTGGTGCGATAAAAAATTCCCGAAAGATGTCGAAATTGTCTGGGAGTTTTTGCCGATAAAAGAGCCGGGGCTTTGTGTTGCATTTTTCAATGCTAATGGACAAGGCGGCAAAGATTTATTCGACCCTAGCCTAAAACGGCGAA
>CAYTWK010000222.1:360-3804 GCA_964442095.1 uncultured Caulobacteraceae bacterium
GCAGGTTTCGTATTTTCGCCGCAGATGGCCCGAAGAACGCGCATTTCATCTTTGCAATCTACGCCAAGCACCAGGGTTTAAACTATTGGCAACCGCCGCGGACCCTATTCCGAGTGTTGAAGACGTAAAGGCGCCATTTTTGATTAAGATCCGCCGCCATAAGAATTTGATATATTTTTCAATTAATGACCTTCCACTCATTTCCCATACACTTGGCAGTGAAGCCAATGTTTCAGAAGGTGGATATTTCGGCTTTAGGCAAATGGCACCATTAATTGGCGAATACTCAAACCTAAAAGTCTATGCCTTAAAATAGGATAAAGGAGCTAGGATTGAACTTGTGTCAGTGAGTTGAAGTTTTTTGATTGAAGTTGCCAAATATTGATGTATTTTGATGAAAACAAAATACAAAATAAAATGGGAGTTTCAGTTGCAATTTTTTCGTGCCCGAAAACTAATTTCATTGCTAGGTTTTTCGGCAGCAATTATTGCGCCGGTCTATAGCAGCCCGAATATTGCAATGGCCCAAATCGCCGAAGATGCCCCCGTCATTGGGGTTTTACATCCAATTTTTCAAGATAATTCAGTTTTGCAGCGCGGAATCGGCACAAAAATTTATGGCAAAATCGCGCCAAATTCCGCAATAAAGGTCGAATTCCAAGGCAAAAGCTATGAAAGCCGCGCCGATAATATTGGGAATTGGTCGATTGTTTTTGATTCTCTAAAAGAGGGCGGGCCATATCAACTTTTAGTTACCACAAATAGCGAAACTATTACTCTAAAGAATGTTTTGGTTGGAGACGTATTTTTGTGTGCAGGTCAATCAAATATGCAATTTATGGTGTCGCAATCACGCAATGCAGATGAAGAAATCAATAAATCGAAAAATGATAATATCCGCCTTTTAAACTTAGAGCGCCGCAATTCTGCGGTCCCACTTGAAACTTTTGCCAGCAAGACGATTTGGCAAAGTGCAGAGCCGAGTTCAGTGCGCAACTTTTCTGCCGCATGCTATTTTATGGGCCGCGAAGTCAATAAATCTCAAAATGTCCCTGTGGGTCTTATAAATTCTAGCTGGGGCGGTTCAATTATTCATGATTGGGTGCCCGAGCGAGTCCTTAGTAAGCGCCCTGAATTTGTTCGCGATCTTGAGACTTTGCGCGCCTATGGCCGCGATAAGAATGCGGCTATAAATGAAGTTTTTGCGCGCTCTAAAATCTGGGCGGAGGCAAATGATATTGGCTATAGGGCCGAGATAAAATTTTTTGCCGATAAATTTTCGCATGCCGATTGGCCTCAGGTAAATCTTCCGGGGAATTGGGAAGGGCTGGGCAAGCCTGAAATGGCAAACCTTGATGGTGTTGTTTATTTTCGGCGTAATATTAGCTTATCTCAAAATGATATTACCCAAGACGCTATTTTGTCCTTGGGAAGTATTGATGAGAGGGACGAAACATTCTTTAATGGCGTCAAAATTGGCGAAAACCTCGATTATCGGGTGGAAAGAAAATATACAATACCCAAAGCCCTGCTACGAATTGGCGAGAATAATATTACAATCCGCGCAATAGATTGGGATGGCGGTGGCGGCCTTCGGTCATCGCCTGATAAATTGAAACTTGTTCTGGGCGAAGATAAAGAGATACCTTTGGTTGGTGCGTGGCATTATAAAGTGGCGGGTGATTTTAAACGCGGCTTTGCGAGGCCGCCATTTGTACCATGGACGGGTGCAAAGGGATATACGACAATCTATAACGGCATGATAAGGCCAATCGCGCCTTATAATCTTCGTGGCTATTTTTGGTATCAAGGCGAACAAAACGCCCATGAAGCCGATAAATATCATGGCCTTTTGAAAGATTTAATAAATGAGTGGCGCGCAGAATTCAAAAATCAAGCGCCGTTTGTTATTGTCCAGCTTGCAAATTTCGGTGGCCAATCGAATGTTCCAACTGAAAATGGTTTTGCGCAAATTCGCAATGTTCAAAGGCTTGTTTCGCAATCAGTTCCGAATACAGGCTTGGTTGTGGCAATTGATGTCGGAAACCCGCGCGATGTTCACCCAACTGAAAAGCAAGAAATTGGACAAAGAGGCAAATTGGAGTTTGATAGATTGTCATATTCAAAGCCAAATGGTCCGGCATCGCCAGTGCCAGTTTCGGCAATAAGGCGTGGCCAGCATATCGAAATTAGTTTTGAGAGAGCAAATGAGGACTTTATAACCTTATCTAGCAATCGGGTAATAGGTTTTGAGCTTTGCCAAACTAAAACCAATTGTAGGTTTGTTGACGCACAAATAAATGGCCGAAAAATCCTAATAAATGACGCTCAGGCTAATAGTGCACGCTTTATACGCTTCGCATGGGCCGGAACGCCAGTCATGAATCTTTATACAAAATCAAAATTACCCTTTAGCCCGTTTGAGATTGGAATTGAAAATGCAAAGTAAAATGCAAATCCGGCGCCGTGAATTATTGCTTGGCGCAGCATTCGCTGCAGGCATGGGCACAATTGAAGCCAATGCGCAAAATGCGCTTCAAACCATAGTCGCGCCAACAAACACAAGAATTCCTTTGGAGTGGAAAGATGAATTGAGCGGGGCAACAATAAAAAGATTATCATTGATTGATAATTCGCGCTCTTTGTATTTTCACGATAATGCGTTTACCAAAGATAGCCGCTATATGGTTATGGATACGCCGATTGGTATTTATTTATATGATTTCGTAGAAAACAAAAATCTTCGATTAACTGGCGCGGGGTTTTCGTGCATTATGGTTTCGCGCACCAAGAATATTGTTTATGCGCGCAAATATAATGGGCAAATGCTAGGCAAAGATAATACGAATATTTTTCGTGGTCTCGAATATTTTGCGATAGAAATCCCATCAGGGGCCATGAAGTCACTCGGGGTAATTGAAAATGGCTTCATAACTTCGATAAATGCCGATGATACTTTAATGGTTGGAACTTTTGCGCATAGGTTTGTCGAGCTGCAACCGGGGCCAAAGATTGCCAATACAGACGGCGGCTATAATGCGATTGGAGCCGATGGAAAGCCCCTTAGTTTCGCCGCAGCTAAAGAGGTGCGCATGGCGACACGCCTTAATGCGCGCGTGCCAATGGAAATCTTTACAATTAATATTGCAACTGGGGTGCGGCGCGTCATTACGGCTTCGACGGATTGGCTGAACCATGTGCAGTTTTCGCCGACCGATCCACGAAAGATTATGTATTGTCACGAAGGCCCTTGGCATATGGTCGATAGGCTTTGGACAATCGATACCAATGGCCGCAACAAACAAAAGCTCCATACCAGAACTATGAATATGGAAATCGCTGGTCATGAGTTTTTTGCGCCAGACGGGAATTCTATTTATTATGATTTGCAAACCCCAAGAGGCGAGAAGTTTTGGCTTGCGCATTATGATTTTAAGACCAAGA